>NZ_JBEPKY010000008.1:0-276878 GCF_040544975.1 Pseudacidovorax sp. 1753
TCATGACCTCAAGCGCTCGAACCGCCCGGTGCGGACCCGCATGCCGGGTGGTGTGGGAGGGGCTCCGTCGACAATGACGGACCCCTATCCCGATTGGGTAAATCGAATTCCAGATGAATGGCGGAAATTGGAGCTTCTCGTCCGCGATTTTGAATTATCCGGGCAATAAGTCAGGTACGGAAAATGAATAAGCACAAGATGTACATCAGATGAAAATGGTGGCTGCAAGACTCAGGTATTACTCTATTCTTGCGTGAACTTATTCACAGAACTTTTTTAGTACACGGCGATAGACTTCGCCCCGCTTCGTGGAACCGCATGGCGCGGTCGCGCGGAGGAGGCGGGCTGGCAGCGATTGCCACTTGCATGTCTAAAAATCTCAGGGACCAGCAATGAAATCCAGAAATTCCAACCTCGCCCTGCGGCGAGCCCAGCAGGGCTTTACGCTGGTGGAAATGGCCGTGGTGCTCATCGTGATCGGCGTGATCATTTCGGCCGTCATGATCGGGCGGGACGTCCAGCGCAATGCCGAATACGTGCGGGTGCGCCAGACCTTCATCAATCAATGGGCCGAGGCGTACAACGCGTACCGGCAGCGATATGGCATTCCGATCGGCGACAACGCGGCGCAGCCGCGGCAGATGGTCAATGGCACCAATTTCGCCGGCAATGGCAATTCCCTGTCGGGTGGAAACATGACCAACGTGACGCCGCCTCCCGCGATCTGCAGCGGCGGCGCCGGTCCCAACATGTCGCGCCAGGCCGACACGCAACTCGACCTGATCGGCCTGATGCGCGAAGCTGGCATCGAGCTGCCGCCCGGGCGCGGCGCCGGTCTGGAAGACCGCTATGTGTACCAGGACAGCAATGGCAACCCGCAGGAAATCCAGGTCTGCTTCCAGTGGAACCGGCCCGGATTTCCCGGCGGCTCGGGCAACGTGATGGTGATTACGGGCCTCACCCCCGATCTGGCCCGCTCCCTGTCCGCTGGGCTCAAGGGATCGGTGGACGCCAACAGCGGCACCTTCCGTCAGGAAAACGTGGCGCGTGGCGTGGTGCAAGGGGGCCAAACGGCGGGCACGCTCGACTGGACCGTGAACAACACCGCCAGCATCGACGGCGCCGCTGCGCAGACGCGCGAAGACCAGGTCGCGACCCTGGTGGCCAATTACAAGATGAACCAGTAAACCGGACGCGCCCTGTCTTTTTGCTCGCGAATAAAAATGGCATCGAAATTTCGTGCGCTCGGGACGGGGCGCTCGCCGATCAATTCGGCTCTTCCAATGCGGTTGGCAGGCAGTGCCTGCATTGCATTGTTCATATCGACCGGCCTTCTCTGGCATGCGGTCGATTCGTGGAATTCGGCAAGAAGCAACCTGCAGATCCAGCAGGGCCGCCTCAAACAGGCGCAGACCCGGGATCGCGCTTCTCTGCAAAAAGTGGAAATGGCTGATTACGCAAAGAATTTCATGGAACAGGCCCGCGAAAAGCGCCTGACGGCGGGTCAGTGGGTCGGCCGTGGGGTGGAAATCCGCGAGGCGCGGGCCAAGCGCAAGGCTGCGGTGGAATTCCTCTACCAGGCCCAGTCCTACGGCGGGCAGATCTTCAGTGCCGAGGAATTCGATGTAGCGGCGACCGATGCAGGCGCCGGATTGTTCGGCGATGTGCCGCAGGACTTTCAGGTGATGCTCAAGGGCCGCGCCATGTTCAGGGTGTCGCAATGAGCGCGGCGATGCGACTGGCGTGCCTGTTGGGCACCCGCTGCGAGGTCCACCGGCCGGACGGCGTGGTGAACCTGCCGGGCGAGTTCGACGCCGAGGAAGACACCCTGCTCATCGTGGACGCCGACGAGGCCATCACGCAGATCGTGCGCTTGGCAGGCGACCCCAAGCATGCGCCGGCCCTGGCGGCGCGCCATGTCCGCCAGCAGGGGCTGATGGAGGGCGAGGCCTCGGTCGTAGCGCATGCCTCGTTCCGGCGCGGCGGCGAATACGAGCTGCTGTTCACGGCCTATCCCGCAGCGCGGTGGAAGGCACTGCAGGCCTGGGCTTCGGCGCAGCCGCATGCGGTGGCGGTGGTGCCGGTCATGTCGTTGCTCTGGCATTCGCTGACGCCGGGCACGGGGCTCATCTATCGCAGCGGCAGCCGCTTCACCTTCGTGGCCAATCTGGGCGGCGCGCCGGTGCTTTTCGCGACCCAGGCGTTCAGCGAAGAGGTGTCCGACCTGAGTGCCACGGCGGGCATCCTGGCGGACGGCATCCTGGCCCAACTCGGGCAGTCGTCCGCGGGCGCAGGCGGCATTGCAGCCCTGAGCCGCATCGACTGGGTCAGCCGGCTGGCCTCGGGGCAGGTGGCGGCAGAGGTGGACAAGGAGGTCATCGCACGCGTGGAGGCGCAGTTGCAGGCGAAGGTCAGCCTGCAGGCGCATCAGGCGCTTCGCGGCGCGTCGGCAGGTTGGATGTCGGGCCTGGGCCTTCTGGCCCGTCCCTACCGGCCCGCCCTGGCCGTGTGCTCCCCCGGCACCCGGGCGGCGCTGGTGGCGCGGCATCACCTGCGGGCGGCGGCCTGGGTGTCGATGGCCGCCGCGGTGTTGGCTTCGGTCGGCGTGGCCGGCTTCTGGGCGTCGACCCTGTCGCTGCGTTCCACCGCCAGCCAGACGGCAGACGAAGCCGCCCGGATCGAGGCGCTCGTCCAGCAGCGCGCAGCGTCGGAGGCGATGCCGCCTCTCTTCGACGAGACGCGGGCGCTGGTGGAGCGGCTGGGCAGCTTTGCCGGCTCGCCCGACCTCACGCAGATCCTCGGCGCGCTGCGGGCCGCCGGCGGCTCCGGCGTGCGCGTGCTGCGGGTGTACACGGTGGCGGACAAGTCGGCGGGCGGCCGTGCGACCCCGGCCGGCGGCGCAGGTGCCGCGCCCGCTTCGGTGACCGCGCCCCGCATCCAGATCGATGCCACGGTCGACGCCACGGCGCAGCGCAGCGAGGCCGAATCGCTGTCGGACTTCGTGGCGCTGCTGCGCAAGCAGGGCTTCGTGGTGGCAGAGGTGGAGGGGCAGACCCGGGGCGCCCTGTCGAACGGTCGCACCGTGTTCTCTTACCAATTGAAGTCGATGCGCAACGAGGCGCAAGGTCGGGTGCCGCGATGAAGGCCAAATGGATTCCCCTGGCGTACGCCGTGCTGATGGCAGCGGGCGTGGCTGCGGCGGTGGGTGTGGGCTTGTCGTCCATGGCGGGCATGCGCGCCATGGGGGCGTCGGGCAAGAGCCTGCCTTCCAAGCCCGCCGCGCGCAACGGCGCGGGCGCGGGTGCGACGGGCGTGGCCGTGCTCACGCCCGAAGTGCGACAGGAGCTTCTGCGCACGCTCAAGGAGGTGGCGGCCTTCGACGCCATCGAGCCGGTGAGCATGAGCAGTTATCCGATCAGCCCGCTGTCTTCGGCCGATCGCGCCGATGACAACCCGGCGCCGCCGCCTGCGTCCGATCACAAGGTGAGCGGCGTGGTGATGTCCGTCAAGGGACGGGGCACCGCCCTGATCGATGACCGTGTGCAACAGGAGGGCGATGTGCTGCCCGACGGAAGCCGGGTGCAGAGCATCCGCCCCGGCAAGGTCGTGTTGGTGGGGCCTTCGGGTGTGGTGAGCCGCTATGCGGTCACCCAGGGCTTCACGCCCTCCAAGCCTGCCCAACCCGGAAAGGAACAACCATGAAGCGCGCCACCCTGTGGCTGATGGTGGCCGTGCTGGCCGTCGCCGCGGCCATTGCCGCATTGTTCACGCGCGGGAATGAGGGGGCCGATCGCAAGGCGGCCGCCGCGCCCGAAGCCTCGTTGCCCGCTGTTGCCGCGCCGCCTGTGGTCTCGGCTCCTGTTGCCGTTGCGCCCGCGGCGCCGCCGGTGCCGGCACCCTGGGAGCGTCCCGCCGGTATCGACGCTGGTCCGGCGACCGCGCGTGCGGCTGGCACGGCATCGGCGTCCACCGACAAGGAGGCGGCGGCCCGCGACGAGCGGATGCGTGCCCTCGAAAAGGTCTCGGCCCGGCTGCAGGCCCTGCGGGCGAGCAACCGTGCCGATCCGGCCGAGGTGGACAAGGCCCTCGGTGACCTTGAGCGCATCCAGGGTTCCAGCGTGGTGGGCGGCGTGGACCTGTCGGTGGTGCGCGCCAGCCTGCGTGCGGCCACGCGGATGCAGGAGCTGCAGAAGGAGATCGAGCAGCTGCGTCCGGCCACGGGCGAGCCCACCGAGGCCAACAAGGCCAAGCTGGCGGAGAAGTACAAGGAGATGCAGGCGGTCATCGCGCAGATGCAGGCCAGCACGGGCGCGGTGCAGGCGACGCGTCAACCCTTCACCAAGGAGACGCCATGAGCCGGGCGCTGACCGCACGGCGCGCTCGCCCGGGCGCAGGCTTCTCGTTGCTGGAGTGCGCCATCGTGCTGGCGGTGGCCTCGACGATGACGGTGGCGGGCTTTCATTGGGTGTCCACGGCGCACATGAGCGGCGCATCCATCGCCGCCCAGGCGACCGCGGATGCGGCGCGCGAGGCGCTGTACTCCTTCGCGCGGACCAACCACCGGTTGCCCTGCCCGGACTTCACCGGCAACGGCCTGGAGGGCAACTGCGACGATGCCGGCAACCGGGTCGGCTGGCTGCCGGTCGTCACGCTGAACATGAGTGATCGCAACCTGAGCACCGACCTGCTCAAGCGACCGCGCTATGCGGTCTATCGCGCGCCGGGCGCAGACCTGGTGAAGCCCACCAGCGCGTTGGACGTGTCGCCGGGGGAGCGGTTGTCCTTCTCCCTGATGGCGGCGGCCTCGGCGGCTTCCGATATGGGGCAGCCCCGGGTGGTGCGCAGCGCGGACGACTGCGGATCTGCGCCGGGCAATGCGGCTTTCGTGGTGCAGGTGCCGGTCGATCCGGGCACCTGGACACCGGTCCAGACGGCCTCGGCCTCGTGCTTCCTTTCTTCCAGACCTACAGCAAGCGAAATGGCAGCCCAGCTGCTCGCGGAGGTAACTCGCTCATGATCGATTCGAAACGTCGCCCCGTGCGGCAACTGGCCGCCGGGTGTGCGGTGTCTGTGTTGCTGGCCGGCTGCGTGGCACCACGGGCCGCATTCAACGGCAAGGAAGAGGCGCCCGGCACCGACCGCGCCATGATGGCCTCGGCCGCCGAGCAACTGCCCCAGGTGGCGGCCGATGTGGTGCCACCGTCCGAGGCGATGCGTGCGGGGCTCGAGCGCGTGCAGACGGTGCAGCCCCAGTTGCCGCTGGCGATCGCGGCCGAGCGCGATCCGCTCGAAGAGCGGATCGTCAGCTTCGACATGTACGAGGCCAAGGCCGACCAGTTCCTGTGGGCCATCGCCAAGGACATGGGTTTCAACCTGATCGTGGAGCCCAAGATCCTCAAGTCGGACAACCGGGCCAGCCTGTTCCTGAACAAGGTCTCCGCACGCGAGGCGCTCACCGCCGTCACGCAGCTCTTCGACCTGAGCGCGACGCGCTCGGGCAACACCATCAGCGTGTCGTCGCTGGAGCAGAAGGTGTTTCCGGTCGATCTGCTGGCCAGCAACGTCAAGCTCAACGCCGACTCGGGCGGCGATGTGCTGGGCGGCGCCAGCGGTGACAAGGGCGTGCAGGGCTCGGTCAAGCTGGCGGGTGAGATCGGCCAGAAGACCGACGCCTTCGATTCGGTGCTCAAGGCGGTCGAGACCATCGTGAAGGACCCGGAGGGCGCCAAGTCCGACGACGACTCGCTCAAGCCGGTGCTCACGCTCGACCGGCGCAGCCAGACGCTGTTCGTGCGGGCCAAGCCATCGCGTGTGCGGCAGGTGGCCGACTTCCTGGCCCAGGTGCGCGCCGTGCGCGGGCGCCAGCTGCAGATCGACATGCAGATCATCGACGTGGCGCTGAGCGAGACGCACAAGCTGGGCATCGACTGGAGCGTGCTGAGCAACCGCGTCGTGGCGGCCGGCGGCAGCACCACGGGCACGCTGTCGCAGATGACGTCCACGCTTGCATCGGGCAGTTCGCTGCCCACACGCTCGCTGGTGATTCCCGAGCAGACGGTGGGGTCCACGTCCGGCGGCGCAGGGGTGGCGCTTTCCTCGGGGCGGGTGTCGGCGGTGGTGAACGCGCTGCGTACCTTCGGCAACGTCAAGCTCGTGTCCAACCCCACCTTGCGCGCCCGCAGCGGCGAGCCCGCCTTCGTGAGCGTGGGCACGACCTACCGCTACGTCTCCAAGATCACGGCGACGACCACCGTCGTGCAGGGTGTGAGCCAGACCAGCTACAGCACCGAGACGAACTCGCTGTTCTCGGGCCTCATGGTCGGGCTGACGCCGGCCATCCGGGAGGACGGCTCCATCGAGCTGTTCGTGCATCCGCTGCAGTCGATCGTGCGCTCGGGGTCGCTGAACCTGGTGGCGCTGGGCGGGGGCAATTCGGTGACGCTGCCCGTCGTCGATTCCAAGAGCGTGGCGACCACGCTGTCGGTGCGCAGCGGCGACCTGGTGGTGCTGGGCGGCCTGGCGGACCAGTCGTCCAACGTCAACAACACGGGCGTGCCCGGCCTGAGCGATGTGCCGGCCCTGGGCCAGGCCCTCGACACCAATTCCAACGGACAGACCAGTCGCGAGCTGGTGATCCTTCTGAAGGCAAACCTGCTATGAAACCGAACCACCGCCGCATTCCCCTTGGGGCGCTGGGCTGCCTCGGGTCTTTGGGCGCTGCCGGCATGCTCGCCGGGTTCGCCCTGGCCGCAGAGCCCCCGGCGATGCCGGCCGCGCCGGCGCCGGTCGAGGCCAAGGCCCTGCCGACACCGGCAAAGCTCCCTGCCGCCGCGCCGGCGCGCAAGGGCGCGCCGGACAAGGCCACGCGCGAGAAGGAGGCCATTGCCGCGCGTGAGGCCGAGACCTCGCGCCTGCTCGACACCTTCGCCGCTGCGCAGCGCAAGGGCGACATCGAGGCGGCCGCGCAGGCGGTCGCCCGGCTGCAGCCGCTGCTGCCGACCGACAGCGTGGCCCTCTCGCGGCGTGCCGCGTGGGTGGAGCAGATGCGCGGCAACCGCGAGGCGGCGCGCCGCCTGCTGGGCCAGGTCATTGCCAAGCTGCCGGACGACCTGAACGCGAACACGAACCTGGCGCTGGTGGATGCACACGATGGTCGTACCCGGGAGGCCATCACGCGGCTGCGCAAGCTCAAGCTGGTCTATCCGGAAGCCATCGAGCTCGATGCACTGCTGGCCGAGCTGGAAGGCCGTTCGCTGGTGGTGACGCGGTCGGCGCCGGGTGGTTGAGACGCGAGCCTGCCCATGGAGTATTCCGTCGAGCGCCTGAGTGCGCTCATGGCCCGGCAACTGCAGGAGCGCGACATCCTCTCGCGGGCGGAGGCCGACTATGCGCTGCAGAAGCAGCGCGTGGAGGCCAAGCCGCTGTGGCGGGTGCTGGTGGACACCGGTCTGGTGCGCGAGCGCGTGGTGTGCGAGCTGCTGAGCGAACTGTTCGACATCGACTTCGTCGACCTCGACCGGGTCGAACGTCCCGGTGAGGAGTTGCTTGCGCTGTTCAACCGCGAGCTGTGCCAGAAGGGCGAGTTCCTGCCGCTGCGGCGCGAGAGTGACCATCTGTTGGTGGTGCTGGGTGACGCCAATCCGATCGAGGTGGGCCAGCTGGTGCTGCGGCGCTGTGGCCTGCGCAGCCGCTTCGTGCTCGGCGAGTTCTCGCGGGTGCGCACGCTCATCCGGCACAGTTTCTTCTTTGCGCAGAACCCGGTGTCGGACCTGATCAACGCCGAGATCCGCAACCTCATGGCCGACCAGGACGGCACCCGCAGCCCGGCGGCCTTCGTGCAGCATCTGCTGCATCTGGCGGTGCAGGAGCGGGCGACCGACATCCACATCGCGCCCACGGCGTCGAGCATCCATGTGCTGCTGCGGGTGGATGGCGTGCTGCACCCGGCCTTCGCGCTGCCCCTGGAGCTGACGCGCATCGGCAGCTACATCAAGCTGATCGCCGAGATCGACATCTCGGAGAAGCGCAAGCCGCAGGACGGCAGCTTCCGCACGCGCATCCTGGACGTGCCGTATTCCGTGCGCCTGTCGACCATCGTCACCGACGTCGGCGAGCGCATGGTGATGCGGCTGCTGCCCGAAAGCCACGACCTCAAGGGCCTGCGCGAGATGGGCTACTACGAAGAGGATGCGCTGCTGCTGGAGGAAGGCCTTGGCCGGCCCGCCGGCCTGGTGGTCATCACCGGCCCGACCGGCTCGGGCAAGAGCAGCACCTTGCACGCTGCCCTGCGCATGCAGAACCTGATCGAGCGCAACGTGCTGACGGTGGAAGACCCGGTGGAATACCGGGTGCCCGGCGCCGGCCAGACCGAGGTCAACCGCAAGGCGGGCTACGACTTCCAGTCGGCGCTGCGGCACTTCCTGCGCCACGACCCGGACGTGATCCTGGTGGGCGAGATGCGCGACTCCGAAACGGTGGTGGCGGCGCTCGATGCCGCGACCACCGGCCACCTGGTGCTTTCCACCCTGCACGTGACTTCGGTCTTCGGGGCGGTGCCGCGCCTGGCACTGCTCGGCGGGCAGGCGCCCATCGTGGCCGAGAACCTGCTGCTGGTGGTGAACCAGCGGCTGGTGCGCCGCAACTGCTCGGCCTGTGCCGAGCCGGTGGAACTGGGCGAGCGCGAGTGCCGCTGGCTCGGCAAGCCCGCAGGCTTCAAGGGCATGCGAGGCCGGGGCTGCCCACGGTGCCGTGGTACCGGCTTTCATGGCCGGGTGCCGGTGTACGAGATCCTGTCGATCAACGACGAGCTGGCCGACCTGATCGCCAGCGATGCGCGCCGGGCCGAGTTGCGCAAGGCGGCCGAGCGCAACGGCTTCCGCGACATCGAGTTCTGTGCCAGGCGTCGCGTTGCCGACGGCATGACGACGAGCGACGAGATCGTGCGATCCCTGGGAGTTGGACCTTGACCTGGTATTTCTATCGCGTGGTGGACGCGGCTGGCGCCGTGCGCTCGGGCACGCGCGCCTTCGAGCTGGGCGACCCGCAGTCGGTGCGCGAGGCGCTGGAGCAGGAGTACGAAGACGGCGCCGTCCTGTCGGTGCGGCAGATCCCGGCCGTGCTGGTGCAGTCGGTGCGCTCGGCCGGCAGCCTGTTCGGCAAGAAGCTCAAGGACCAGGACCTGGTGGTTCTGCTTCGCGACCTCGCCGTGCTGGCCAAGGCGGGCGTGCCGATCATCGATGCCGTGCGCACGCTCGCCGAAGACGCCGAATCCGTCGGGCCCGCCTGCGCGGCCGTGGCGTCGCGGATGCTCGCCGACCTGCGTGCCGGCGCCACGTTGGGCGAGGCTTTCGATCGCCAGCCCAGCGTATTTCCGGAGCCTGTGCGCAACCTGATCCGCCTGGGCGATGCGACCGGCGCGATGGACCGCATGCTGCACGAGGCCGCCGATCACGTCGAGCGTCTGACGGCGCTGAAGGCCGACTCCAAGCAGGCGCTGATCTACCCGGCCTTCGTGTTCACGGCCATCTTCGGCGCGGCGGGCTTCTGGCTCTATTACGTGGTGCCCAACCTGGCGTCGCTGTTCAAGCAGTTCAGCATCAAGCTGCCGGCGCTCACGGTGGCGGTGATCGGTACTTCCGAATGGGTGTCGTCCAACGGCCTGCTGGTGTTGCTGGGCCTGGTGGCGGCGGTGGCGCTGGTGATGTTTGCCTGGTACACGAGCCAAAAGTTCCGCCTGCAGGTCTACCGGGCGCTTCATGTGCTGCCGGTGGCCAAGCGGCTGATGTCGGCCGCCGGCATGGCCTTCTTCGCCGAGTACTTCTCGCTGCTGCTGAGGGCGGGGGTGGACATCGTGCGCAGCCTGACCGTGCTGGAGAACATCACGGGCGATCTGTACTACCGCGAAAAGCTCACGCTCGTGCGTATGTACGTGGAGCGTGGCGAGCGAGTGTCTGCCGCCATGCGGCGGGTGGGCGGGTTTCCGCCGCTGATGCTGCGCGTGATCGCGGTGGGCGAGGACTCGGGCACGCTGGACGACCAACTGCAGTACCTGGCCGGCGAATACCGCACGCGCCTGGGCCGCGTGGTGGCCACGCTCTCGGAGATTCTCAAGCCGGTGGTGATCTTCATCGCGGGCGGACTGATGGCGGTGTTCGTGGTGGCGCTGGTGCTGCCGGTGTATGACCTGATCGGGCAGGCGATGGCGGTGCGGCGATGAGCAGGGTGAATTTGTTGGGGCCCCGCGCGGGCGCGCGTCGTCGGGCGACCGCCGGCCGGCGGCGACAGTCGGGCTTTTCGCTGCTGGCGGCCGCGGCCCTGGCAGCGCTGCTGGGTCTGCTGGCCTTCGTGGTGTACAGCCGCTGGCAGGTGAACCAGCTGGCCGCGGACCGGCTCGCGCAAGACCAGTTGCTCGACAAGGCCGATGCGGTCACCCGTGGCTTCGCGGCGCTCAAGGGCCGGCTGCCCTGCCCGGCCGCCACCTATGGCGGCAACGAACAGTGCGACGGCACGCTGGCCAAGGGCTGGTTCCCGGCCAACGCCGCAACGCTGTTCGCGCCGACGGAGGTGGCCGAGCGGCTCAAGGGTCTGCGCTACTACGCCGATGCGCGGCTGACGAATGTCCGGGACGTGTTTCCGAAGGACCCGCATAACGCCGCGATCATCAATGGCCATGACTTCTGCCGGACGCTGGTTCTGATCGATCTCGGTCTTGGCGGCGTGGACGGCGGCCTGCCGGGCACGTCGGGTGAGCGAACACCGGTCTATGGATTTGCCGCTCCGGGGCCGGCGGGTTTCACGGGCAATAACCTGAATGCCGCATCGCGACTCGAGGACGAAGACCGCGAGCAGAACGCCATCTACCGCGAACGCGTGCGCGCGGGCAGTGCCCGCTCGCTCGCCATGGCGAGCAACTGCGGGGCCATCATCGCCTCGCTGAACATGCTCACCATCGCGGCGCAATGGAACAGCGCCATGCCCGATGCACGCACGGTCGCCAGCTTCGACTACAACCGCTACACGATCTGGCCGATGGCCAATGCATTGGCCATGAGCCAGATCATGGCGGTGGATGAGGTGGCGTCCTTCGCGACGGAGACGGCGGCGCTGATCGGCGGCCTTGCGGCGTCGGAAGGCAAGGATGACGCCGCCTGCTTCAGCCTCTGGTTTCCGGCATGTGGAGCCATGGTCGTTCAGGGTATTCAACTGGGATTGGTAGCGGCGCAGAGTGTCACGCTTGCGCTGGACGTCCTGGCGCTGGAGGCGCGCGTGGTGGGCGCCATCATCGAGCTGGCCAAGAACGGCAGCATCCACCGCGACTACGACACGCTGGACATCTGGAAGGGGCAGAACGACGTGCTCTTCAAGGTGGACCAACTCGGTCCCCTGATCTGGGAGGAAGGACCATGATGTCCACGCGTGGAGCCCGCGCCACGGGCCGCTGCCGTTCAGGCCTGCGAAGCCATGTTCAGGGCCTGAGCCTGATCGAGATGGTGGTCGTGCTCATGATCACCGGCGTGGTGGTCGTGGTGGCGGGCCGGCTGATCGCGCTCAGCACCGCCACCGCCAATGCGGACAAGGAGAACATGGGGCTGCGCAGCGCCTATGGCGCACTCGTCGGTTTTGCCGGTGCCAATGCCCGGCTGCCGGCCTCGGACAACGGTTGGCTGCCCGGCGTGCTCACCGGCAATGCGCGGGGCAACCGGCTGCGCTACCACGTGGCACCCGTTGTGACGAAGGCGCCCACCGTGGTGTTCAGCCCTTCGGCCAACTATCCGATCAATTCGCCTGGGCTCAACTTCTGCCTGTCGCTGACGCGGCTGTCTGCGGGCGACCTGATTGCCGCGGGGCAGGGTGGCACCACAGTGCCGGTCCTCGCGCTGATGGAATATTCCTCGTCTGGTCCTACGGCAACTGCACCGACGGATGTAGCGCTGCCGGGGTCGGCGGCGGCCCTGCAGCGGACGGCGCAGGGTCGCTTCGTCCGGGCGATTTCGGCGCAGGAGCTGTTCTCGGCCCTGGGTTGCGGCGACAGGCTGTCGCGCGTCGCCGCTGCGGCCAAGTACGTGGACGTCGCCACCGATCTGCTGAACCTGGCCAAGCTCAACACCCAGCATTGGCGCAATGCGATCACGGCGGGCAACGCGCGGCAGGCCCGCGTCCTCTACTCCGGGGGCCGGCTCAACCAGTGGTGGGAACTGCTGGTCTTCGATGCGGCCAATCTCACGGCCATGCACGTGGGCAAGCTGCCCTGGTCGGCCGTGAACGTGGTGACCTTTCCATTCGTCCTGGGTGCCTATGCGTCCACGATCGCACAGGTGCTGCTGCAGGGCGACCTGGTCCGCGAGGAGGTGAAGCGATGGAACAACACCGATCTGCCCGCCCTGAATACATCCCTGGATGCGGCGCAGGCGCAGGAGGCCAACTTCGCGGCCGTGCTCGCCGATGCACAGCGCGAACTGGCGCGGTTGGCCGCATTGGGGCTGGTGCAATGAGCCGCCACGTTTCGCGCCGCGGCCAGTCCGGCATCTCGATCCTGGAAGTGGTCATCGCCCTTCTTGTCCTGGGTCTTCTGACGGTGGCCGCCTGGAAGCTGCAGAGCGGCGTGGTGGTGGAAGCCCGGCAGGACGCCGATGGCGAACTCGTCACCCGCGCCGATCAGGCGGTGCGGACTTTCATCGCACGCAATTCGCGCCTGCCGTGCCCGGCCGCCGATAACACCGGCGTGGAGCGCTGCGTCACCGGCATGGCGGCCAGCCCCGGCTTCGTGCCCTGGGTCACCATCGGTTTGCCGGACGCCGGTGCCGGCAGCCTCCGCTACGCGATCGACACGGATGCCCTGGCCCAGTCGCCGCCGGGGCTGGGCGTGCTCAGCCTGGATGTGGCCAATGGAACGAGCGTGGTGGGGTTCAGCCAGGATTCGACCGACCGCACCATCCATTGGTGCAACCTGGTCGGCAAGCGCATGAAGGCCGCCCCGACGGGCCGCGTCCCCCGTGCGTACCAGGTGTTCAGCGCGGGGGTGGACCCGCAGGCCAGCGCGACCAGCCGTCCCATGGACGCCGCCGGCGCACAGATCACCCGCACGCTGCCGGAGCTGTGGAACGAGCTCAATTGCGGCGCCCTGGTCGCGGGGGCCGCACGGGCCTACATCAATGCCGCGCTTGCCGCCCGAATGATGGCGCTGGCGGCGCAGGAGCAGCTCAAGCTCTCGACCATGAACCTGGACACGTCCCACTCGAACTACAACTACGACCTGATCGATCTCATCGCCGAGGCGGCACGACAGCCCTCCAAGGTGGCCAATGCGCTGATGAACTGCGCGAATGCGGCCAGCCTGGCTGCCGATGCGATTGCCTTGACAGCCACCCCCCCGCAATGGGCCGCGTTGCCGGCTTCCGGCCCGCTGTGCGTTTCCTCGGTGGCCGATCTGGCCGTGCACATCGCGTCCCTCATCCAGAAGATCCAGGACCTGGGAACCGCCGGCAAGGAACTGGGCGACGCTGCGCAGTTGGACCAGACGGCACGCAACGACGAGGCCACGCAGGCCGCCGCACTGGCCGATGCCATCGCAGCCCGCGCGCGGGCCGCCATTGCCGAGGGGATGGACCTCGAATGACTGCTTCTGAACAAAGGACGACCATGAGACAGCGACTGCATGACGTGCCCGCGCCGCGTGCGCGAGCCGGTGGATTCACATTGGTCGAGCTCTCGCTGGTGCTGGTGGTGATCTCGATCCTGATCGGCGCCGTGATGGGCGGCATGAACGTGTATCGCCAGGCCCAGGTGCAGCGCATGTACAGCGACTTCGTGCTGGGCTGGCGGGCGGCGTACCTGTCCTTCATCGCCGACAGCTATGGCGTCCAGCCCGGCGACTCCACGACCAGCCCGACCTACGCCATCGGTGGCAGTGTGGGCACGGCGCTGTGCGGCACGCCGCTGATCACGGCCATGCTCCAGCGGGGCATCACCTTGCCGCATGGCCGCGCGGCAGGCATGCCGGACCGCTACGTCTACATCGACAAGAGCGGCAACCCCCATGAACTCCAGGTCTGCCTCATGACGGTGCAGTGGACCTTGCCCGGTACCACGGCCGGCACCTTCCAGAATGCACCGCGGCATGTGCTGCGCCTGGCGGGGCTGACGCCCTCAACGGCCATCGCGTTCGACGCCATGACGGACGGCCGCATCGATGCGGGCCTGGGCGAGTTCCGTGAGGCGGGCTCGGAGGCGGCGCTGGGCACCGCCTCTACCGATTGGAGCAGGGACGAGAACGCCTCCATGAACAACATCGACGAGGGTCAGTCGGTGGACCTCACGGCCTACCTGCTCGTCGGTCGCTGAGCGGGCAGGCCGTCGTTGCCGGTTGCGGCAGCGACGCGCGTCGTCGCTGCATCGCTTCATCAGCTGAAGGCGGTGGTGTCGAGGGCCTGCTTGATGGACTGGGTGGTGCAGGGTTCGAGCGCGGCGATCTGCCGCGCGAGCGTGCCGACATAGCCTTCGAAGGCATCGGGACGGACCACGCCCTCGAAGACACCCCGTGCCTTCAGCTCTTCCGTGGTGATGGCGCTGCCCGAGAGAAAAGCGCGCTTGGCGCCGTCGATGCCCAGGTGCCGCACCGTCCGGGCATAGAAGGCGTCGCTGTGCAGCGGGCTCATTTCCATGGGCAGGTGGATGGCCGTGCCGCTGGCGGCGACCCGCAGGTCGCAGGCCAGCACCAGATCGAGGGCCGGGCCGTAGACGCTGCCGCTCAGCGCGCACAGGGTGACGGGACGCATCTGTGCCAGTGCGGCCGCGGTCGAGGTGAAGAGCGCGTCGTCGGCGCGTGGATTCGCCTCGGTGATTTCGTAGCCGCCGCAGAACACGGGCCGACCCTGTCCAGCGGTGTTCGCCGTCAGCACCACCACCTTGACCGAGGGATCGGCATCGAGCACGAGGAAGGTGCTGAGCATCCATCGCAGGTCCTCGTCCCGGACCCAGTTGCTGAAGGCCGGCCGGTTGAGGCGGATGGTGGCGACGCCACTGGCGTAGGTGAGAAGAGGAAGGTCGGGTGAGGCGATGTCCACGGTCATGGTGTGAGAGTCCCTGGGTTCGATTGCACGTCCGCTGCCGCCTGCACGGAGGCCGTCACAGCCACTTGGTGGCAAGCAGAAAGCCTGCCCATGTACGAGTGGTGTTGCCAAGCCCTGCCGGGTGCGGGGAAGGCCCTGGGGTGTCAATCGGTGAGAAGAATTCGACGGCGATCGTGCGATGGAATGGTGCGTCGCAGGGTGCGTGAATGGCGCATGGCGGCCTGCCAGCGTGCGGGGCCACCGCGCTGCAAGGCCAATGGAGAGTGACTTCCGCGCGAACTCGGCCGTCTGTGGATGGATCGTCGTGAACTTGTTCGCGGTCTTGGCGATTCAATGTCCACCACCCCGTCCGACGGCATGTCCCTTGCATGCCCGGATGCGACGTTGGAGACCGTTGGCGTCACGGGAACGCACGAACAAAAGCAATCAGGGAGCGTGCATGTCATCGGCAACGGACTCCGCGGCGCGCTGCGCGCGCCTCAGCGCTTCTTTCGTTTCCCTCCACAAGCTCCAAGAGCAAGACCATGCAAACTGCTGTCACACCCCCAACCACGGCGCCGCGCCGGGTTCATCCCGTCGATGAGGTGCTGCCCATTGCCCAACTCGCGGCCTATGGCTTCCAGCATGTGCTGGCCTTCTATGCGGGCGCAGTGCTGGTGCCGATCATCCTGGCCGGCGCGCTGGGCCTGAGCAGCGAGCAGCTGATCCACCTCATCAACGCGGACCTCTTCACCTGTGGCATCGCCTCCATCCTCCAGGCCTGGGGGCTCGGCAAGGTGGGCGTGCGGCTGCCGCTGCTGCAGGGCGTCACCTTCACGGCCGTGAGCCCCATGATCGCCATCGGCCTGGCCGCGGGCGGTGGCGTCACCGGGCTGCTGCAGATCTATGGCTCCGTGCTGGTGGCCGGGTTGTTCACCTTCTTCGCGGCGCCTTACTTCGCGCGGCTGATCCGCTTCTTTCCGCCCATCGTCACGGGCTCGGTGATCCTGATCATCGGCATCGCCCTGCTGCCGGTGGCCGCCAACGACATCGTGGTGGGCAAGGGTCCCAATGCGATCCAGAACCCGGTGTTGCTCAAGAACTGTCTCTATGCCTTCGGCACGCTGGCGTTGATCGTGCTGATCCAGCGCGTGTTCCGCGGCTTCATGGCCACGGTCGCGGTGCTGCTGGGCCTGGTGGTGGGCACGCTGGTGGCCTGGGCGCTGGGCGATGCGCACTTCGACAAGGTGGCCGGCTCGGCCTGGTTCGGCTACACCTCGCCGTTCTACTTCGGCATGCCGACCTTCAGCATCACGGCCATCCTGTCGATGCTGATCGTGATGTGCATCACCATGGTGGAGACGACCGGCGATGTCTACGCCACCGGCGAGATCGTGCGCAAGCGCATCGGCAGCGAGGACATCGCCCGGGCGATCCGTGCCGACGGCGCGGCCACCTTTCTGGGCGGCGTGTTCAATTCCTTTCCCTACACCTGCTTCGCCGAGAACGTGGGCCTGGTGCGGCTCACGCAGGTCAAGAGCCGCTGGGTGGTGGTGGCGGCGGGCTTCATCATGATCGTGCTGGGCTCCCTGCCCAAGGCCGCGGCCATCGTCGAAGGCATTCCGCACCCGGTGCTCGGCGGCGCGGCGCTGGCCATGTTCGCGGCCGTGGCCGTGGTGGGCGTGCAGACGCTGTCGAAGGTGGACTTCAACGACCATCGCAACATCGTGATCCTGGGTACCAGCCTGGGCCTGGGCATGCTGGTGACGGCTCAGCCCTTCGTCACCACGGCATTCCCGAGCTGGGCCGAGATCGTGTTCGGCAGCGGCATCACGCTGGGCGCGCTCACGGCCATCCTGCTGAACATCGTGTTCAACCACCTGGGCGGCAGCGCCCACACCGCCGTGGCCGGCCGGCCCGGAAGCCTGGTGAGCCTCGACCAGGTCAACAGCATGAGCCGCAAGGAGTTCGACGCCACCTTCGGTCCCCTGGTGCAGAACATGGACTGGGTGCTGGCGCGTGCATTCGCCCTGCGGCCTTTCGAGAACACGCATGCGCTGCGTACCGCCTTCCAGAACACCCTGCTGACGGGCACCGTCGACGAGCAGGCGGCGCTGATGAAGGCCTTTCCCGACCTGGGCAGCGACGGCGATGGCGCCAATGCGTACCTGCTCGACCACGAGAAGGCCGGCATGACCGCCACCTCGCAGGAAGACGTGGCGGCCATGGCCCGCGCCTACCGCGCGCAGTTCGGCTTTCCGCTGATCATCAGCGCCCGCGACGCGCATTACGAGCGCATGGTGAGCCAGGGGTGGCAGCGACTGGGCAATGCGCCCGCGGTCGAGCGCGCGGCGGCGCTGGTCGAGATGGCCCGCATCGCCAACTACCGCTTCGACGACCTGGTGGCCGATGCGAATCCCATCGTGACCGCGCGGCTGCGGGCCTTCGACGCCAGCCCGGCCACGGCCCACTGACGCACGCCTGGGGCGCGGCCCCATTGATGATCGATGACATCGCCTCGCGCGAAGGCAGGAAAGATGTGCCATGGTCCGTCGACCGACTGGCGCATCCTGTTGCGGACGCCGGGGCTTCTCCATGTGCTGCGTGGTGCCCGTGCCAGTCTCTCCATCCTCCCCACCTGCAGAACGCCGCGTCGGCGGCGATGCCATCTTTCTGGTCCTCGCTGCGGCCGCCATGGTCTGCATGGTGGTGGCGGCGCAACGGACCTGGTCCAGCGCCGTGCGCACCGAGCAGAGCCGGGCGCAGGCACACGCCCTTCACCAATGGATGGTGCAGGCCGGGCACCGTGCCGACGACCCGGTGGCGCAGGCCTGCGCGCTGGCGCCGTCCGGGTTTCGCGAGGTGCCGCACTGGGGCGACTGTGCCCGGGCGCTGGTGGCCGAGGGCGGGCCGCTGGCGGGCGTGCGCAACGCCTTCAGCGGTGCCCCGTTGCAGGTGATCGAGCGATGCCAGCACGGAGCGCACGCCACCTTCGGCCAGATCGTTGTCGGCCGGCGGGTGCCGCCCGCGTCCGACGCCGCAGCCGGCCACGGCACTGCGGCCGGACTGGCGCCGGGTGACGCCCTGACCCATCCCCTGGCGCTGCGGCTGCAGGTCTGCGACAGCGCCGGCTATGCGCTCGACGTGGCGGATCTGGCGCTCTGAGCGTCACTCAACGCGCGACGCCCCGCACGCTCTCCATCCATGTCCGCCATGCCCGCCATGACCGACGAGCCCAAGACGCCCGAGCCGCGTTCCTACCGCCATGCGGGCCGAGGCCCGGTGCCCGCCATCGTGGGCGACCGGGCGCGGCAGGAGGCCTCTGCCCTGAACCCGCGCCAGCGGTTGCGCCGGCTCCTGTGGGCCTGGCTGCTGGACCCGGGCAATGCCAGCAACCATCAGCGCCGCTTCGACCGCGCCATCGCATGGCTCATCGGCGCCAACCTGCTGGTGACCGTGTTCGAAGCGACGGCGGGCGTGCCGGATGCGGCCCGGCGCTGGCTGCACCTGTTCGACGCGATCTCGGTGGCGGTGTTCGCGATCGAGTACGCCCTGCGGCTCTACACGGCGCCGGAGGATCCCGCCTTCGCCGGGGCGGCGCGTCCGCGGCTGGCCTTCATGCGCAACCCCTATGCGATCCTGGACCTCGTCGCCATCCTGCCCAGCGTGCTGCATGCCGTGGTGCCCATCGACCTGCGTGTCCTGCGGGTCTTCCGGCTCTTGCGCATCCTCAAGCTCTTCCGCTTCCTGGTGCCGGCCGTCCAGGAGTTCCGGCAGTTGAACGCGGGGCGCAGCCTGCGGCAGAAGGCCCACGCCCTGGTGTTTGCCAGCCCCTATGGCGGCCGGCTGCACAGCGCCTTCGATTTCGTCATCGCCGGCTGCGTGCTCGTCTCGGTGGTGGCGGTCATCCTGGAGTCCGTCCAGTGGGTCCATGACCGGTTCCACCTCGAACTGGTGGCGGTGGACATCGCGGTGGTGGCGATCTTCACGCTCGAGTTCTGCCTGCGGCTGTATGCCTGCGTCGAGGAGGAGGGCCACGAAGGGCCGCTGCTCGGCCGGCTGCGGCAGGCACGCAGCCCGGGCATGCTGGTCGACCTGCTGGCGATCCTGCCCTTCTTTGCGGAGGCCTTCCTCAACTACGTGCTGGACCTGCGCTTCCTGCGCATCTTCCGGCTGCTGCGCCTGCTGAAGCTGACGCGCTACACCGACGCCACGCGCACGCTGGCCAAGGTGATCGGGCGGGAATGGCCGGTGATGGCGGCGGCGGCCTTCATCATGGTGCTGCTCGTCGTGCTGACGGCGAGCCTGGGCTATGTGTTCGAGCACGACGCGCAGCCCGACAAGTTCGAGAACATTCCGCAGTCCATCTACTGGGCGGTGATCACGCTGGCGTCGGTGGGCTACGGCGACATCACGCCGGTCACGCCCGCGGGCCGTGCCGTGACCATCGTGCTGGCCCTGATCGGCATCGGCATCTTCGCGATCCCGGCGGCGCTGCTGTCGTCGGCCTTCTCCGACCAGCTGCACAAGGAGCGCGATGCCCTGCGCCAGGAACTCTTCGAGATGCTGGGCGACGGCGTGCTGTCGGAGGAGGAGGCGGAAATCCTCAACCGCGAGGCCAAGCGGCTGCACCTGTCGGCCGAAGACGTGGAGGTGCTGATGCAGGAGGCCCGGCGCGCCCGGGAGATGGCCGCCGACCTGTCCAAGCTGCCGCTGCACATCATCGCGGCCGACCCGGCGCATGCGATCGAGCATTTCAAGTCGCTCGTGTGCGACATCCGAAAGCTCGGCCTCATGGCCGACCACGCGCGGTTCGCCGCCCTGGCACGGGCCGATGGCCGGCTCACCGAGGCCGAATGGCGGGCCTGGGCGTGCATCTGCGGCACGACCGCCGACGGCGGCGGCCCGGCCGCGTAGCCGGCCGGACCACGGCCCGCTCAGGCTCTCAGGCCAGCAGCCCCCGCAGGTAGTCCTTCTCCATGTCCGACAGGCGGGACAGGAGGAAGGGATAGTTGTCCTGGAAGGCGGTGACGAAGAAGTGGGCGTAGTCGGCAAAGCCCGCGTCGTGCACGATCAGCAGCGCGGCCGCTTCGTCGATGCCCAGATCGCTGCGCGTCGCGCCCTCCATGACCGCCGCAACGCCCAGGACGCTGAACAGGTACTGCCGGAGTCGGGCCGGAAGCGGGACCGCCCTGGCGCGTGCATCGTCCAGTGCAATCTGGCCGACCCCCGAGCCCGCGAAGTCGAGCGCCCGGCCGATCGCGGCCTGGAAGCCCTCGAGGTAGTTCGTCGTGGGGGAGAGAAGGCGCCTGACGGCATCGCTGACAAAAAGCATGGGTGCTCCTGGAAGGTGTGGGCGCCCGGCCCCGCCGCGGCAGCTGCCGCCCGTCCCACGGAGCCTGGACTGCACGCCGACCAAGCAGGACACATGCGCGTTGACGCCTGCTTCTTCTGAGGCATCACGGCGCCAATGGCGATACGGATGTCGATGGACGGCACCGCGTTGGTGAGCACCGCGAGGCATTTCGGTGCCGGGCCGGCTCCCGCGCGGTGGCGGCCTTCGCGGGGATGCTCTTCACGAATGCGCGCGCCGTGGGCATCGCAGCGCCCACTTGCCGCTCGATTCGTGAAGAGCATCCCTAGCGGACCTTCACGCCCGGCAGCAGGTCCAGGTTGAGCCACTGCTGGAAGGCGGCATAGCTCAGCGGCTTGTTGACCTTGGCATCGGGCCGGTTCTGCTGCCAATGCGCCCAGGCCCGGCCGGTGGCTGGGTCGTAGACCAGCTTGAACAGGTGCGAGGGCACGCGCACACCATTGCGGCCGATGGCCCGCTGGTCCGCGAACACGGGGCCCGTGATCACATGCACGTCCCCCTGCGCACGCATGACGTACTTGCGCGTGTCTTCTTCCACGCGGGCCCAGGGACCGCTGTTCTGGCGCGGGTCCTGCGGGACCATGTTGGCCAGGCTGAAGGACTGCGCCATCGCCTGGTCCGTGGGCATGTCCGCGGCGGGTGCCATGTGGCCGCGTGCGAAGCCGGAACCTCGGTAGTCGTCCAGGTCGGCGCGCTCGCCCGAGGGCGGGCGGGCATCTGCGAAGAAGCGGTCGTGGCGCTGCACCGTCTTCGCCTTCATCAGGATCTCCCGGTTCAGCCGCTCGGCCACGTAGACCGGCGTGCGCGTCTCCCCGGAATGAAGGACGGCGAAGTTGTCGAAGCACAGGGCGCGAAGGCGTCCGCCGATGGCCACGGCAGGCGCCCGGCCACCGGCGAAGAACTGGGGGCAGCGGCCGAAATCCTGGTTGAGCGCCGCGGTGGCGGGTGCCGGCCTTGCGGCGGCAGCCGAGGCGCGGGCGCCGCGCGCGTGGGGCTCCAAGGGTCCGCAGCCGAGGAGCAGCACGGCCGCGGCCAGGGCGACGACAGTTTGTGAAAAGGTTGTGAGGACTTGGAAACGTTTGGTCAGATTCGCCATGAAGGCGGCGAGTCTACTGAGCGGCCCCCACCGGCTGCAGTGCCCTGATGTCAGCGCCGGGCGCGTGCGTGTCGATGGGGAAGGGCGAGTCGACTCGGCTGCGCTTGGCTGGCACCCCCTCAAGTCTTCAGGACGCTAAGTAGTAACCCTATCGCATCCAACCGCCGCGGCGCCAAGCCCGCCAATGCCGGCTTGGACGTGCCCGAAGCGCAACCGCCTCTGGCGGCCGCCCGGAGCCGCGAAGCGGCCTGGGGGTTGTTTTCACTTCACTGCATCAGCATGGCCGCAACGGCCAACGTGGCCGCCACGAGCCAAAGAGCCAGAACGGTGGCCCGCAGCGAGGCCTTGTGGGCGAAGTCTTCCTTGCGTGCCATGGCCGCCACGTTAGTGGTTGTCACTGACTGTGTACTGAGCGGCACCGCCCTCGTCGCGCCGGGGGCCACCGCGACGGGCTTCGTTGCGCTTCTGTGCAAAAGCGCACGACTCAGCGTTTTTCCTATGCCCTTCATAGGGCGTTTTTCAAGGGGGTCGGGTCAACGTCAGTTGCGGACCGTACGTTTCGAGGTGTAACGTTTCGACGTAATTTTTCAGGTGCTGCCATGTGGGTTTTCATCGTTGTCTCGCTCATCGCCGTGGAAGTGGCGTGCGGCCTCTTCTTCTTCAGCCTGATCTGGGCCAGCCATCAGGCGGCGGAATGGGAGGAACGCGATCTGAACGGGGCGATGCCCGGCGCCGCCGCCTTCGCGTCCTCCGTCTTCGGCATCCTGGCGCCGGGCGCCGCGGATCGCGCCCGGCACGGCTGATCGGCCGTGCGGCCGAGGCCTCCGGCGGGCGGCCTTGCCGCCTGAGAGCGGCTGCCGCTTCCCAGACCGGCTGGCGCTGGCCTCGATCCCCGGGGGGGGCGCCAGGCCCACTTCAATCAATGGACAGGCTCAACAACGTCGCCCCAGCCCTGGGGCTTTTTTTCGCCCCGGCGTCGGCTGGAACAGGAGCCCGTCCCGGCTTCATCCGGGAAAGCCCGCGCCCACGCGAGCTTCCAGCGGTCCCATCCCGGCCGCCGCGGCGCCCCCTGAATAAGCTTTCTCGATAAAAGTATTTGAAGCTTGCATGCTTCATGCTTGATCATCCGCAAATCGGATGATCAAGAACCTCGATATTCGTCAGCTCGAAGCCTTCGCCGCCGTGATGTCCTCCGGGAGCATCACGGGCGCGGCGCGGCTGCTCGACCGCTCCCAGCCGGCTGTCACCCGCCTGATCCACGAGCTGGAGGCGGCGGCCGGCTACGCGCTCTTCACCCGCCACGGCCCCCGTGTGGCGCCGACGGCGGAGGGCTTCCAGCTCTTCGAGGAGGTGCAGCAGCTGCTGGGCGACTGGCGCCGGCTGCAGCAGCGGGTGGACGAGATCGGCCGCGGCGGCGCGCAGCCGCTGGTGCTGGCCGCCACCTCGGCCGCGGCGCTGGGGCTGGTGCCCGCCGCCTTGCAGGCCCTGGAAGCGGGCGAGGGCACCGGCGCGGTGCGCCTGGTCAGCGGCTCGCCGGAGCGGGTGATGGAGTCGGTGCTGGCCGGTGCCGTCCAGTTGGGCGTTTCCAGCCTGCCGCTGGAGCACCGCGGCCTGCAGGTGCTGTGGATCGGCGAGGCGCCCTGCGTGGCCGTGCTGCCCGACGGCGATCCGCTGGCTGCGCACGACGTCGTGCCGGCCGCCGCGCTCGCCGGGCGCCGGCTGGTCACCCTGAGCAACCCTTTCCGCTTGCGCCACCGCATCGACGCGCTGCTGGGCCGTGCCGCCACCGACGCCGACGCAACCGGCGAAAGCGCACCGGCAGGCGAGGGCGGCGCGCGCGGTGCGGACGTCATCGACACCAATTCCTCCGTCAACGCCCAGGCCCTGGTGCGCGCCGGGCTGGGCATCGCCCTGCTGGATCCGCTCACCGTGCATGGCGTGCCGATGGCCGGCGTGCAGCTGCGTCGGCTGGACGTGCACATCCCCTTCTTCTTCGGCGCCGTGGTGCCGCAGGGCCGGCCCATCACCCGCCGGGTGCAGGCCCTGGCCGATGCGCTGCAACAGGCGGCGACGCGGCTTCCCGGTTTCGTCGCCCATCCACCCGAGGCCCATGCCCGGCTGCTGCAGGCCGCGCAGGGGGCCGAGCCGACTTCTTCTTCCCCCCGTTCCTGACCGAAAGCGCCCCATGAGTTCGCCCGCCCCCGATGCCTTCACGCCCCCGGCCGGCCTGCCCCACCTGGAGCAGCGGCTGCGCCAGGACCTCCTCTGGCTCGGTCTGCCGCCCAAGCACTGGGTGCCGCCCAGCGCGCGCGACGGCCAGCCGGTGATCGACGTGGCCGTCATCGGCGGCGGGATGGCGGGGCTCACGCTGTCGGCCTCGCTCAAGCACCTGGGCGTGCAGGCGGTGGTGTTCGACCAGGCGCCGGCCGGCTTCGAGGGGCCCTGGGCCACCACGGCGCGCATGGAGACGCTGCGCTCGCCCAAGGAGCTGACCGGCCCGGCGCTCGGCCTGCCGGCGCTGACCTTCCGCGCCTGGTTCGAGTCGCAGTTCGGGCTGGACGCCTGGCGGGCGCTCGACAAGATCCCGCGCCTGCAATGGATGGACTACCTGCGCTGGTACCGCCAGGTGCTGCGCCTGGACGTGCGCAACCGCCAGCGCGTGGCGGCGGTGCGTCCGCGGGCCGATGGCGTGGTGCAGCTGGAACTGGTCGACGAAGGCGAGGGCGATCGCGCCCACACCGTGCTGGCGCGCCACGTGGTCATCGCCACCGGCCGCGACGGCCTGGGCGGCCCGTGGGTGCCGGACTGGGCCCATGCCCTGCCACGCGAACGCTGGGTGCATTCCTCGCATGCCTGGGACGGCGCCATGCTGCGCGGCAAGCGCGTGGCCGTGATCGGCGGCGGCGCCTCGGCCATGGACGCCGCGGCCACGGCGCTGGAGAACGGCGCCACCCGCGTCGACCTGCTGATCCGCCGCCGAGAGCTGCCGCGCATCAACAAGGGCAAGGGCTCCGGCAGCCCCGGCATGTCGCACGGCTACTGGATGCTGCCGGACGAATGGAAGTGGCGCTTCCGCCATTACCTCAACGTGCAGCAGGTGCCGCCGCCGCAGGGCAGCACGCTGCGCGTGTCGCGCCATGCCCAGGCGCATTTCCACCTGGGAGCGGGGGCGACCGGTGCTTCGGTGCGGCCCGACGGCGTGATCCGTGTCGAGACGGCCAAGGGGCCCTTGGCGGCGGACTTCGTCATCTTCTGCACCGGCTTTCGCATCGATTGGACCCAGCGGCCCGAGTTCGCCGGGCTGCAGCCGCATGTGCGGCTGTGGCGCGACCGCTTCGCCGCGCCCGAGGGCCAGGACGACGAGGAGCTGTCCGAGTCGCCCGACCTGGGCCCGCTGTTCGAGTTCCAGCCGCGCGAGCCCGGCCGCTGTCCGGGCCTGGAGCGCATTCATTGCTACAACTACGCCGCGGCCCTGTCGCAGGGCGCCGGCGCGGGCGACATCCCGCAGATCACCGACGGCTCGCAGCGCCTGGCCCGTGGCCTGGCCGGCCAGCTGATGGTGGAGGACGCCGACGCGCATTTCGCCGCCATGCAGCGCTATGCGGAGCCCGAGCTCGAAGGCCACGAATGGACCGAGGCGTCGTTTCCCGCCTATGAGGAAGCGGCCGCTGTGCGCGAAGGGGCCGCCCCATGACCGGCTGGCTGCTGCGCCGGCTCGGCCAGGCGCTGCTGGTGGTGTGGGCGATGACGCTGATCGTGTTCGTCGGCCTGCATGCCATCGGCAATCCGGTGGACATCCTGATCGGCGACGACATGAACCAGGCCGAGCGGGCCGCCGCCATCGCCCGCCTGGGGCTGGACCAGCCGCTGTGGCGCCAGTACCTGTCCTTCCTCGAAGGCGCGGTACAGGGCCAGCTGGGCAAGAGCTTCGTCTACCACGACGAGGCCATCCGCATCATCCTGGCGCGCCTGCCGGCCACCATGGAACTCGCGGTGGCCGCGCTGCTGCTGGCCGTGCTCATCGGCGTGCCGCTGGGTCTGTTCGCGGGCATGAAGCCGGAACATCCGGCCTCGCGCGCCATCATGGCCACCAGCATCGTGGGCTTCTCGCTGCCGGCCTTCTGGGTGGCGCTGATGCTGATCATGGTGTTCAGCGTGCAGCTGGGCTGGCTGCCGGCCGGCGGGCGCGGCGAGACGCGCAGCCTGTTCGGCATCGAATGGTCCTGGCTCACGCTCGACGGGCTGCAGCATCTGCTGCTGCCGGCCTTCAACCTGGCGCTGTTCAAGATCTCGCTGGTGCTGCGGCTGACGCGCGCCGGCGTGCGTGAGGTGCTGCCGCAGGACTTCGTGAAGTTCGCGCGGGCCAAGGGCCTGTCGCCGGTGCGCGTGGTGGGCGTTCATGTGCTGCGCAACACGCTGATCCCGCTGGTCACGGTGCTGGGCCTGGAGCTGGGCTCGACCATCGCCTATGCGGTGGTCACCGAGACCATCTTCGCCTGGCCCGGTGCCGGCAAGCTGATCCTGGACAGCATCAATTCGCTGGACCGCCCGGTGGTGGTCGCCTACCTGATGGTGGTGGTCGTGATCTTCGTGACGCTGAACCTGGTGGTGGACGTGCTCTATCGCCTGCTCGATCCGCGCGTGCGGTTGGAGGGTGCGAAGTGAGCGCGGTGCAGACCTCTTCTTCGTCCACCGCCGCATCGAAGCCCGAGCGCGGCTTCTGGTGGCGCGTGGGCAGCGACTTCCTGCAGTCGCGCGTCGCCGTCGCCGGGCTGCTGATGCTGGCGGTGGTCGTCGTCGTGGCCCTGGCCGCGCCGTGGATCACGCCGCAGAACCCCTACGACCTGCTGCAGCTGGACGTGCTCGACGCCCGCCTTCCGCCCGGCTCGCCGCGCGGGGAGGGCGGCTACACCTATTGGCTGGGCACCGACGGCCAGGGCCGCGACCTGTACTCGGCCATCGTCTACGGCCTGCGCATCAGCCTGGGCGTGGGCGTGGGCTCGGCCCTCATCGCCGCGGTGCTGGGCACGCTGGTGGGCCTGCTGGCCGCCTATGCCGGCGGCCGGGTCGACGCACTGCTGATGCGGCTGGTGGACCTGCTGCTGTCCTTCCCGACCATCCTGATGGCGCTGATGATCCTCGCCTATCTGGGCAAGGGCATCACCAACGTCGTGCTCACGCTGGTGCTGCTCGAATGGGCCTACTACGCGCGCACCGCCCGCGGGCAGGCGCTGGTGGAGACGCGGCGCGAGTATGTCGATGCCGCACGCGGCCAGGGCATTCCGCCGTGGCGCATCCTGGTCGGCCATGTGCTGCCCAACTGCCTGCCGCCGCTGCTGGTGATCGGCGCGCTGCAGGTGGCGCGGGCCATCACGCTGGAGGCCACGCTGTCCTTCCTGGGGCTGGGTGTGCCGATCACCGAGCCCTCGCTGGGCCTCTTGATCTCCAACGGCTACCAGTACCTGCTGTCCAACGAATACTGGATCAGCCTGTTCCCCGGCCTGGCCCTGCTGGCCACCATCGTCGCGATCAATCTGGTGGGCGACCAGTTGCGCGACGTACTGAACCCGAGGTTGCAGAAGTGAGCGGCGATACCACTCCCGTGCTGGAACTGCGCGATTTGCGCACCCGCTTCCACACCCGCGACGGCGTGCTGCCGGTGGTCGACGGCGTCTCCTTCTCGCTGGGCCGCGGCCAGGTGCTGGGCCTGGTCGGCGAGTCGGGTTCGGGCAAGTCGGTGACCGGCTTCTCGGTCATGGGCCTGGTCGATCCGCCGGGCCGCATCGAAGGCGGCGAGGTGCTGTTCCTGGGGCAGGACCTGCGCACCCTGCCGCAGAAAGCCTTGCGGCAGTTGCGCGGCGACCGCATCGCCATGATTTTCCAGGACCCTATGGCGACGCTGAACCCGGTGCTGCGCATCGACGTGCAGATGGTCGAGGCGGTGCGTGCCCACCGCGACGTGGACACTGCCACCGCCCGCCGCCATGCGGCCGACACGCTGGCGCTGATGGGCATTCCCAGCCCCGAGGAGCGGCTGCGCGCCTATCCGCACCAGCTCTCGGGCGGCATGCGCCAGCGCGTGGCCATCGCCATCGCGCTGCTGCACAAGCCCGCGCTGATCATTGCGGACGAGCCCACCACGGCGCTGGACGTGACCATCCAGGCGCAGATCCTGTCGGAGATGCAGAAGCTGGTGAAGGACAGCGGCACGGCCATGATCTGGATCAGCCACGACCTGTCGGTGGTGGCCGGCCTGGCCGACGCCATCGCCGTGATGTATGCGGGGCGCATCGTCGAGATCGGCGCGGTAGACGACGTGCTCGACCGGCCGCAGCATCCGTACACGCAGGGCTTGATCGGCAGCCTGCCCAGCGCCAACCGGCGCGGGGCGCGGCTGAAGCAGATTCCGGGCATGGCGCCGCACCTGGCGCGGCTGCCCGCCGGCTGCGCCTTCGCGCCGCGCTGCCCGCGTGCGACGGCCGAATGCCAGGCTGCCGTACCGGCACTGGTCGCGCCGAGGGCCGAAGTGCCTGGGCACCAGGCGCGTTGCATCCATCCGGGAGCTGCCGAATGAGCGCCATGCTTTCTTCCAATGCAGGCGCCGCCCGCGAGGCAGCATCGACACCGCTGGTCGACCTGCGCGCCATCTCCAAGCGCTTCGGCGAGCGGCAAGAAGGCTGGCTGGACCGCCGCCTGCGCGCCCTCGGCCTGGGCGAGGCGCCCGCCATCACCCATGCCGTGGACCATGTCGACCTGCAGGTGCAGCCCGGCGAGGTGGTCGGCCTGGTGGGCGAGTCGGGCTGTGGCAAGTCCACGCTGGGCCGCATCGCCGCCGGCCTGCTGGCGCCCAGCGAGGGTGAGGTGCTCGTCGATGGTCAGGACATCGCGCACATGAACGACCGCGCCCGCCTGGCCGCGCGGCTGAAGGTGCAGATGGTGTTCCAGGATCCCTTCGGCAGCCTCAACCCGCGCCTGCGCGTGGCGCGCATCGTGGGCGAGGCGGCGCGGCTGCACGGCCTGACCGATGCGGCCGGCGAGGACGACTACGTCTGCGCCCAGCTCGAACGCGCCGGCCTGGACCCATCGCTGCGCCACCGCTACCCGCACCAGTTCAGCGGCGGCCAGCGCCAGCGCATCGGCATCGCCCGCGCGCTGGCGGTGCGGCCGCGCATGTTGGTCTGCGACGAGGCCGTGGCCGCGCTGGACGTGTCGATCCAGGCGCAGATCCTCAACCTGTTCATGGACCTGCGCGAGCAGCTGGGCCTGGCCTACCTGTTCATCAGCCACGACCTGGGCGTGATCGAGCACCTGTGCGACCGCGTGGTGGTGATGTACCTCGGCCGCGTGGTCGAGTCGGCGCCGGTGGACGAGCTCTTCGCCAATCCGCGCCATCCCTACACCCGCGCGCTGCTGCAGGAGATTCCGCGCATCGACGCCCGGCGCGCGCAGTTCGCGCCCATCCGCGGCGAGATTCCCAGCCCGCTCGCACCGCCCAGCGGCTGCCACTTCCATCCGCGCTGTCCGCAGGTGATGGACCGCTGTCGCACCGAGGTGCCGCAATTGCGCGGCATCGCCATCCGCCACCAGAGCGCGTGCCATCTGGACGCGCTCTGACCCACCGCATTCCCGCTGTTCCCTGACGAAAGGATCGCCATGACTCACCATTCCCTGCGCACCGCGGCCGTCGCGGCCGCCGCCCTGATCGCCGCGGCCGGCGCCGCGGCACAGAACCTCGCCATCGGCTTCGCCGACCCGGTCTCCTCGGTGGACCCGCAGCTCAACAACCATGCGGGCGACCGCTCGCTGGCGCTGCATTTCTGGGACTCGCTGGTCACCTCGCGCGACGGCGGCAAGCTGGATCCGGGCCTGGCCTCCAGCTGGAAGTCGCTGGACGACAAGACCTGGGAGTTCAAGATCAACACCGCCATCAAGTGGCAGGACGGCACGCCGGTGTCGGCCGATGACATCGTGTTCTCCTTCCAGCGCGCGCGCAGCGTGCCGGGCTCGGTGGCCTCGTACTCGGGCGCGCTGCGCTCGGTGGAATCGGCCACCGCCAAGGACCCGGGCACGCTGATCGTCAAGACCAGTACGCCCAACCCCATGCTGCCGCTGGAGATTGCCTCCATCTACGTGGTGAGCAAGCATGTGGGCGAGAAGGCCCGCACCGAGGACTACAACAGCGGCAAGGCGGTGGTGGGCACCGGCCCCTACAAGTTCATCTCGTACACGCCGGGCGACCGCACGGTGTTCGAGCGCAACCCCACGTACTGGGGGCCCAAGCCGCAGTGGGAGAAGGTGACTTACCGCTTCATCAACAACGGCGCCGCCCGCACCGCGGCGCTGCTGGCCGGCGACGTGGACGTGATCGACAAGGTCGCCGTCACCGACGTCGAGAAGCTGCGCAAGGACCCCAAGGTCAGCGTCTACACCTACCCGGGCCTGCGCGTGCTGCTGCTGCAGCCCACGCTGCGCGAAGGCCCCAACGAGTTCATCACCGACAACGCCGGCAAGGTGCTCGACAAGAACCCCCTGACCGACCTGCGTGTGCGCCAGGCGCTGTCGCTGGGCATCAACCGCAAGGCCATCGTGGACCGCGTGCTGCAGGGCACCGTGACCGAGGCCAACCAGTGGATGCCCAAGAACAGCTTCGGCTACAACCCCGAGGTCAAGGACATTCCCTACAACGCCGAGCAGGCGAAGAAGCTGCTGGCCGAGGCCGGCTATCCGCAGGGCTTCCAGATCGCCATCCACGTGCCCGGCGACCGCTATCCGCAGGCGCCCGAGACGGTGCAGGCCGTGGCGCAGTTCTGGTCGCGCATCGGCGTCAAGACCAAGGTGGAGGTGGTGCCGTGGTCGGTGTATTCGGGCCGCGCCTCCAAGAACGAATACGCCGTCAGCGTGATCGCCTGGGGCAACGGCACCGGCGAGGCCGGCTACGGCCTGCTGCAGACCCTGGCCAGCTACGACCCCAAGCGCGGTCGCGGCATCAACAACTGGGGCCGCTACAGCAACGAGAACGTGGACAAGGCGCTGGACGCCGCCACCGTCGAGTTCGATGCGCGCCGGCGCGAGGCCATCTTCCGCCACGCCGCCAAGCTGGTGACGGACGACGTGGGCCACATCCCGCTCTTCCACTACCAGAACATCTGGGCCGCGAAGAAGGGCCTGAAAGTGGTGCCGCTACTCAGCGATCGCACGACGGCCATGCAGGTCTCCAGGACCAACTGAGGCGGCGCCGATGCTGCAAGTCACGCCCGCCGATGCGCTGATCGACGTGCCGCGGCGCATCGTGGCCGACGGGCTCGCGCCCGGCGAGCGGGTGCGCATCGAGAGCCGCACCGTGCGCGGCCCGGCCATCGCATGGACGGCGCGGGTCGAGCTGCTGGCCGATGCCGGGGGCACGGTGGACCTGGGCCGCGATGCGCCGCTGCCCGGTGGCAGTTACGAAGGCGCCTCGCCCATGGGCCTGGTCTGGGCACAGGTGCCCGAGCGCGCCGGTGCGCCGCGCGAGGTCTTTGCCGCCGAGCCGGCCGCGCCGCTCGCGACAGAGCTGGTGCTCACGCGTGCCGACGGCAGCCGCTGGCAGGCCACCTTCGTGCAGCGGCTGATGGCCGAGGGCGTGACGCGCCGCGAGGTGCGTGACGACGGCCTGTCGGCCACGCTCTTCCTGCCACCCGGACCGGGCCCGCATCCGGCGGTGATGGTGCTCAACGGCAGCGGTGGCGGCATCAACGAGCCGCGGGCGGCGCTGTACGCGTCGCACGGCTACGCAGCCCTGGCCGTGGGCTACTTCAAGTCGCCCGGCCGGCCGGACCACATCTCCGACACGCACCTGGAGTACTTCGAGACGGCCCTGCAGTGGATCCATGCGCAGCTCAAGCCGGCGGGCGGCTTCGTCGCCCTGTCGGGCCAGTCGCGCGGCGGCGAGCTGGTGCTGCTGCTCGCCACGCTGATGCCCGAGCTGGTCTCGGCCGTGATCGGCTACGTACCCGGTGCCGTGGTGCACAGCGCGCAGAACGCCTGCAACCCGGCCAACGGGCCCGACAGCCGCAACGGCCCGGCCTGGTGGTGGCGCGGCCAGCCGCTGCTGCACCTGTGGCAGGACAACCGCACCGCCACCTGGGCGCCCTGGGACGAAGGCCCCGAGCCGCGCCGCCATGCCAACGCCTTGCTCACCGCGCTGCAGGATGCCGAGGCCGTGGAGCGCGCCCGCATCCGCGTCGAGCGCATCCATGGTCCGGTGATGCTGCTGTCGGCCACCGACGACGGCTCCTGGCCGTCCAGCCTGTACGGCCGCATGGTGGTCGAGCGCCTGGCCGCGCATGGCCATCCCTGGCCGGTGGAGCACCTCGACTTCGAGGGCGCCGGCCATTCCATCGTCTTCCCTTACGTGCCGACCACCCAGCTGGCCTATGCCCATCCGGTCTCGGGCCGGCTGAGCACCAGCGGCGGCGCGCCCGCCGCCAATGCGCATGCCGACGAGGCCTCCTGGGCCGGCGTGCGCGACCTCCTCCACCAGGCCGCTTCGGCGGCCAAGGCCAAGCCATGACTTCTGCCGTTTCCACCCCCGTCGTCCCCGACCTGATCGACTCGCTGGTGCCGCTGGCCGACGGCGCGCCGCTGCATGCCGTGCGCCACCAGCGCGACAAGGTGGTCACCGCCACGCAGGGCAGCCATGCGCGGCTCTTCGATCCCGCGCTGCCCGGCCTGAGCCTGGCCGAGCGCCTGCTGGCCGCGCACGAGATCGCCCGCCGCGCCGGCGTGACGATGCTGGCCGACCACTACCGCACGCAACTGCTGGCGCTGGGCACCCCGTCCGCCGCCCAGCAGGCGGCCCTCGATGGCGAGGCCGTGCCGGCCGACGACGCCCGCCTCGCCGAGATCCTGCGCTTCACCATTGCCCTGGCCGACAAGCCCGTGGAAGGCGACCAGGCCGCGCTGCTGCGCCTGCCCACCGCGGGCATCGACACGCCGGCCGTGGTGGCCCTGGCCCAGCTCATCGCCTACGTGGCCTACCAGGTGCGCGTGCTGGCCGGCCTGCAGGCGCTGGCGGCGGCCGGCGATGCGCAGACCGCGGCACCCGCGACCACCGAGGACGCAGCGCCCTTCGTGCACCCGGCCAACCTGCCTAAGCCGGGCGAGCCGCTGCGCATCAACGGCTTCACCAGCGAGACGCTGGGCTGGAAGGCCTGGCTGCCGGTGCTGGACCTGGCTGACGCGACACCGGAGCAGACCGCCGTGCTGGAAAGCAGCCATCCCAAGGCCAAGACCAGCGACTACTACCTGCTGCTGGTGCAGCAGCCGGCCATCCTGCAGGAGCGCTCCACCGTCTTCAACGCCATCATGTATGCGCCGGGTGGCCTGTCGCGCGCCGAGCGCGAACTGGCCAGCGCCGTGGTGTCGCGCATCAACGGCTGCGTGTACTGCGCCTCGGTGCATGCCCAGCGCTTCGAGCAACTGGCCAAGCGCAACGACGTGATCGCGCAGGTCTTCCACGAGCCGCAGGGCGCCGGCACCAACGCGCGCGAGCGGGCCATCGTGCAGGCCTCCATCGCGCTGACGGCGACGCCGGCCGGCTTCGGCGCCGACGACATCGCGCCGCTGCGCGCCGCGGGCCTGTCGGACCTGGAGATCCTGGACCTGGTCCACGCCATCGCCATCTTCGCCTGGGCCAACCGGCTGATGCTCAACCTGGGCGAGCCGGTCTACGGCGGCGAGGGCTGAGGCCCACCTTCGTTCAGGCCGCCTCGGCGAGCGGCTCCCGAATGTCTGTGGCCGCGGCGATGCGTGCACCGATCACCTCCACCAGGTGCCGCGCATCGTCCGCCACGCCCAGGAAGCGGCCCGAGCCCCAGGTGTTGAGCCAGGGCAGGCCGACGAAGTAGAGCCCGGGCTCGGCGGTCACGCCGCGGCGGAAGCGCGGATGGCCGCGGCCGTCGAAGACGGGCAGGTCGATCCATCGGTAGTCGGCGCGGAAGCCGATGGCCCACACGATGCTGGTGATGCCGGCCGCCTGCAGGTCCAGCAGCGTCGGGTCGGCATCCGGCTCCCAGGCCTTCTGGAAGGGCGGCTCCACCGGCGCGTCGATGCCGGCCCGCGCGATGTAAGCGTCGATGTCGCGGCGGATGTTGCAGTACACCTCGTCGGCTTCGTCGAGGTTGCGCGTGAGGTCGGGGCGGAAGCTCACCTGCGTGCCGTGGATGTCGGCCAGCGTGCCGTACAGCCGCACGCCTTCCAGAGCGAAGCGGCGCAGATCGATCTCGTGGCCGCCGTCGCGGCCGGTCATGTAGTGGTTGGTCTTGTGGCGGGCCTCGTCGCCCAGCGGATGGCGGTCCACGGTGAGGTTGTAGAACCCCAGCTCGTGCAGCCATTCGGTGGATTCGCGGCCGCGGTACACGCGCGGCGAGCGCGGGGCCGAGCCCACGGCCAGGTGCACCTTGCGGCCGGCCAGGTGCAGGTCTTCCATGATCTGCACGCCGGACTGGCCCGAGCCCACCACCAGCACCTCGCCGGGCGGCAGCTGGGCCGGGTTGCGGTAGTCCACCGAATGCAGCTGGGTGATGGCCGGCGGCAGGCTGTGAGCGCAGGCGGGCACGATGGGGATGTCGTAGCCGCCGGTGGCCACCACCACATGGTCGGCCAGGCAGGTGCCGAGCGAGGTGCTCACCTCGAGCGCGCCATCGGCATGACGCTGCACGCCCTGCACCGACACGCCTTCGATGACCGGCGGCCGGGATTTGCGGGCGAAGGCCTCCAGGTAGGCCACGATCTCGTCGCGCAGCATGAAGCCCTTCGGGTCCGGCCCGTCGTAGGGAAAGTCGGGCAGCCGGCATTGCCAGTTGGGCGTGACCAGGCAGAAGCTGTCCCAGCGCTGGTCGCGCCAGGCATGGCCGATGCGGTGCTTTTCGAGCACCACATGCGCGATGCCGGCCTGCTGCAGGTAGTGGCTGGTCGAAAGCCCGGCCTGGCCGCCGCCGATGACGACGACGGGATAGTGCGGGGCGAGCGAAGTGGAAGCGGTCATGGGTTTCTCCGTGGATGAGGAAGCGCGGTCGTGGCTCAGTCCGCCGGCCCGAAGGCGACGACCTGCACCTGGGCGCCGGTCTGGCCGGCGTGGCGGGCCACGCGGGCCTCGATGTCCGCCAGCTGGTCGCTGGCCCGCGAGCAGGCGAAGCCGAACTTGGCGCGCACCCGGTCGTTGGCGATGCCGGTGGCTTCGCGCAGGCGCTGCACGAAGTCGTCCAGTGCATAGGCCTGGCCGGGCGCGAAGTAGTCCTGGATCACCAGCGAGGGCGAGTAGGCGACGGTCTCGCTGGCATCGGGCCAGCGCAGGGTGTAGGTCATGGCAGGCATGGGGCGGGGTCTCGAGATGGGGTGGACGGGGTGGCTGATGCCAGGCACTGGCGGTAGACCTGCAGGTGGGCGACGGCACTGCGCGCCCAGCTATACGTTTGGCAGACGGCCGGCGGCTGGGTGAGGCGGGTCTGGCTCCAGGCGCGGGCCAGGCCCAGGGCCAGGCTGGTGTCGTCCTCCGGCTCGCACCAGCTCACGCCGGGGCTCCCGGCCAGGTGCTCGGTGAAGGGTGCCCGGCGCGAGACCAGCACCGGCGTGCCGCAGGCCAGCGCCTCCAGCGCGACCAGGCCGAAGCCTTCGTTGAGCGAGGGCATGGCCAGCAGCCGGGCGCGGCGCATCAGCCCGGCGATGGCCGCATCGGGCAGGGGGCCGGTGCGCCAGACCGGCTGGCCGGGGCCTTCGGCCAGACCGCTGTCGGCCAGGGCAAGCTGCCATCGCTGCTGCTCGGCGCCATGCTGCAGCAGGCTGGCGCCGCCGGCCACCAGCAGGCGGGCGCGGGCCGCCTGCGGCACCTCGCGGCGCAGGCGGGCGAATGCGTGCAGCAGGCGTGCACTGTTCTTGCGCGCCTCCACGCCGCCCAGGGCCAGCAACATCGGCGCATCGTCGAGGCCGGCCGCCGTCAGCGCGGACAGGGCGGCGGCATCCTCCGCCACGGGGCCGGGGCGAAAGCGTTGCAGGTCCACGCCGTTGAAGACGCGGTGCACGGGCGGGGCTTCGGGGCGAGCACGCAACTGGTCGAACCAGGTGTCGCTGACACAACAGATGGCCCGTGCGCGCTGCCACGCCATGGACTGCCAGGCCTCCAGGCGTGCATCGGCGAAGTCGTCGAGGTGATGCACGGTGCGCAGCCAGGGCACGGCCGGCGGGCTCTGCGCCAGTGCGGCGCCGTTCAGGCTGTCCTGCACATGCAGCACATCGACGCCAGCCCGCGCCGCCGCCGCCGGCAGCGCCGCACGCAGGGCCGCGATGCGCTCGCCCACCTGGTCGGCCAGCATGGCACCCGTGGGGTGCGGCATGGGGATGGGATGCAGGCGCAGGGGCAGTCCCTCGGGCAGCGGGCGGAACAGGGCCTGGCCCGGTTCCACCGGCGCGAAGACGGTGACCGCCACGTCCTGCCCGGCCAGGGCGGTGGCCAGCTCCAGCGTGTGGACCACGCCGCCGCGCGGCAGCACGCTGTGCATGGCCAGGCCGACGTGCAGGCGCTGGCCGTCCGGACGCAGCGGCAGGGTCTCAGGCATGGGGATGCTCCTGCACGAGGCGCATCGCGGAAGGTGCCGCATCCACCGGTCCGCCGAGGATGAAGCCGGCTTTGGCCAGATCCCACAGGCAGGCCTGCTGCGCGCCCAGCGCGACGTCCAGGCATGTGCCGGCCCGCACCTCGCCGACGTCGGCGCAGGCGATGCCCTGTTCGGCGAAGCGCGCGGCAACCTCCGGCGCCAGGGCAGGACGCACGGCCAGCACGAAGCCGAAGCTGGGAAAGGCGCTCAGCCAGCGCAGCCGCGCGGCCTGGGCGACGTCGCCGTCCGCATGCCAGTCGGGTCCGCCCTGGGCGAGAGCGGGGCAGGGCAGACGCTCAAGCTGCACCCGCGCGCCGCAGCCCGAGCACTCCAGCAGCATCAGCAGCGTGCCCAGCACGCCCGCCATGCTGATGTCCTTGCCGGCATCGACCAGCCCGGCCTCGGCCAACCGCGGCAGCAGGGCCAGATCGGCCTGCAGGCGTGCGGCGGGGGCGGTGGTGCTCGCGTTCCAGAAGGGCGCATCGCCCTGCCAGGCGCCGCGCAGATCGGTGGCGACCAGCAGGCGGTCGCCGGGCCGGGCGGCGAAGCTGGAGATGAGCCGCTCGGCCCGGCCCAGCACCGCCACGGCCAGTTGGGCGCCGCCGCTGCGCAGGTTGGTGTGGCCGCCCACCAGCGGCACGCCGTACTGGCGGCAGGCGGCGCGCATGCCGCGCAGCAGCTCGGCCGTGGTGGCCTCGTCGGCGCTCCACAGGGCGTCGACGACGGCAGTGGGCCGGCCGCCCATGGCGGCCACGTCGCTCAGGTTGACCATCACGGCGCTGTAGCCGGCGAACCAGGGCTGCTGCTGCACGAAGTCGGGCATCAGCCCTTCGATGGCCAGCAACTGGTGGCCGCCGCCGGGCAACGGCAGCACGGCACAGTCGTCGCCGTTGGGGACGGCAGTGGCAGGCGCCGGCTCGCCATCGAGCGAGCGCATCACGCGGGCGATGTCGCGCTTGTGTGCGAAGCCACGGCCAGCGCGCAGGGCGTCGAGCAGCGCAGGCAGCATGCCGAGCGGCTTCATGCCCGGCTCCCTGCCAGCACGAAGCCGGCCTCAGGCGTGTGGCAGGGCGGGTACTGCCGCAGGTCGGCGCGCATCAGGGCGTGCGGCAGGCCATGGACATCCACCACGCCGTCCTGACGCCAGTGCAGGCGTTCGAACAGCGGCACGTTCTGCATCTGCACATGGGCCAGGAACTCGCGGCAGCCGCGGGCATGGGCACTGCTCACCGCCAGGCGGATCAGGCCGGTGCCCAGCTGCGCATGGCGGCGCCAGTGCGCGGCCACGGCCAGGCGCGAGCCCCACCAGGTGCCCGGCGATTCCTCGTGGATGCGCACCGTGCCGACCACCTCGTCCGGCAGCCCGGCCAGCGTGGAGCAGGCCACCAGCGTGCGGGTGCCGGGCTGCGCGTCGATGGCATCGTGGTCGTCGCGGTCGAACACGTGCTGCTCCTCGCAGAACACCTGCCGGCGCAGGGCCTGCGCCTCGCGCTGCATCCACGGGATGCTGGCCCACTGGATGCGGAAGGCGTTGTCGACCCGCGGCACGGGCGGCGCAGGCATGAGCCAGGGTTGGGCGTCGACGAGGATCATGAGGAGGGCTCCAGCGGTGGGTCGGGCGGGGCGACGGGTTCGGGCGCTTTCGGCGTGTTCGCGCGTGTTCGGGCTGCCAGGAGGCCCGGAGGCACGGCGCTCAGGCCGCCTCGGCCAGGGGCGCGGCCGCATCCTCGAAGACCGACAGCGTCGAGCAGGCGGCGCACTTGCCGCAGCCCGCCTTGATGTCGGCCGCACGCAGGCCGGACTGGCGCACCATCGCACCCAGCGGCTCCAGCACGGACCGCATGAAGTCCGCGCCGGGCGGGGCATGGTCTTCCAGCGGGGTGCCGCTGATGGGCACGAAGGGCACGACGAAGGGATACACGCCCAGCGCCAGCAGCCGCTCGCTGATGGCCAGCAGGGTCTGCGCGCTGTCGCCCAGGCCGGCCAGCAGGTAGGTGCTGACCTGTCCGCGACCGAAGACGGCCACGGCGGCCTCGAAGGCCTCCCAGTAGCGGGCCATGGACACCTCGGCCTTGCCGGGCAGGATCTGCTGGCGCAGGTCCTCGCCCACTACCTCGATGTGCATGCCCAGCGTGTCGACGCCCGCGTCCTTCAGGCGCTGAAACCAGGCGTCGGTGTCGGGCGGCTCGCACTGGGCCTGGATGGGCAGGTCGACCGCCGCCTTCACGGCCGCGGCGCTGTCGCACAGCACCTGCGCGCCGCGGTCGCGGGTGGGCGGCGTGCCGGTGGTCATCACCATGTGGCGCACGCCGTCGAGCTCGACGGCCGCCTGGGCCACCTCGGCCAGTTGCGCGGGCGTCTTGTGGGCGATGGTGCGGCCGGCCGCCAGCGACTGGCCGATGGCGCAGAAGCGGCAGGCCTTGCGCCGGCTCTCGTAGCGGATGCAGGTCTGCAGCACGGTGGTGGCCAGCACGTCGGTGCCGTGCAGCGTGGCGATCTGCTGGTAGGGAATGCCGTCGGCCGTCTGGCGTCCGTAGAAGCGCGGCGCGCGCGGAAAGCTCAGCTGCGCGATCGGGATGGTGCCGTGGCGCAGCGTGGCGCGGCCCTGCGCATCGGGCGTGCCGGCGACGAAGGGCGAGTCGAAGGCGCCGTGCGTGTGCACCGGCACCATCAGCGTCACGCCGTCCACGGTCACCGCCTTGTGGTCCGAGGGCCCGGCGCCGCCGCGGCGGCTCGCGGCACCGGCCTGCGGGGCTTCGAGCCGCAGGCCTCGGGTCTGCAGTTCGGTCATCAGCTGACGTGTTGTCGGATTCATGCGGCCTCCGGGGGCAGGGGGATGTCGTCGGAAAGAAGGGCCGGCTCGGGCGCGGCCAGCGGCCGGGTGGTCGATGCGGCGTCGCGGCGGATGGCGAGCGACAGCAGTTCGGGGCGCGCGTAGTGGCCCACCGAATCCATCATTCGCTTGCGCTTGTCGATCAGCGCCAGGTCCAGGTCGGCCACCACCAGGCCCTCGCCCTCGGTCAGCGGCTCGGCCAGGTACTTGCCTTCAGGCGAGACGATGGCGCTGTGGCAGCCGCCGCGCAGCGCGCCCTGCAGGGCCTCGTCGGGCATCAGGCGGCGCACCTGTTCGTCGTGCAGCCAGCCGGTGGCGTTGACCACGAAGCAGCCCGACTCCAGCGCGTGGTGGCGGATGGTCACGCCCATCTGCTCGGCAAAGATGGGGCCCACCAGCGAGCCCGGGAACTGGGCGCAGTGGATCTGCTCGTGGTCGGCCATCAGCGCATAGCGGGCCAGCGGGTTGTAGTGCTCCCAGCAGGCGAGGGCGCCGACGCGGCCCACGGCCGTGTCCACGGCCTTGAGACCGCTGCCGTCGCCCTGGCCCCAGACCATGCGCTCGTGGTAGGTGGGCGTGATCTTGCGGCGCTTGAGCACCAGGCGGCCGTCGGCATCGAAGACCAGCTGCGTGTTGTAGAGGCTGCCGTGGTCGCGCTCGTTCACGCCCAGCACTACCACCATGCCGGCCTGCCGCGCGGCGGCAGCCACGGCCTCGGTCATGGGACCGGGCACGGTGGGCGCGCGCTGCATCAGCAGCAGGTGGTCCGCGCCCTGGCGCGCCGGCGGCTGCACGAAGGAGAAGTAGGGGTAGTAGGGCACGAAGGTCTCGGGAAAGACGATCAGCTCCACGCCCCGGCAGCCCGCCTCGTGCACCGTCTCCAGCACGCGGGCCAGGGTGCCGCCTTCGCTGTCCAGGTCGGGCGCGATCTGCGCGGCGGCGGCGCGCACGGTCTTCTTCTTCGGCAGGGCCATGGCTGCTCCGGGGCGACGCTCAGAGCGTCCAGGTGTCGAGGATGAAGGCGCCCTGCTTGCGGTGCAGCAGCACCACGTCGAGCACGTCCAGCGGGTTGATGGGGCGGATGCCTTCGATCAGCGCGCCCTCGCCGTGGCCGTACAGGGCCTGCAGCGCGAAGCGGCAGGCGTAGACCTTGCCGCCTTCGGCGATGAACTTGGTGATCTGCTCGTTGAAGTTCTGGTGGCCCGGAAAGGCCGAGTCGCCCAGCTTGGGAAAGCCGCGCTTGACGCCCAGCGTCACGCCGGGGCCGTAGAGCAGGATCGAGGTCTCGAAGCCCTTGCGCTGCAGCCGCGTGGCCTGCAGCAGGTTCACGAAGCCGATGGAGCCTTCGAAGGCCACGGTGTGGAAGGTCACCAGGGCCTTCTCGCCAGGCTCGGCCTTGACGTCTTCGAACACCTTCTCTTCGTAGTCGACCAGGAAGTCGCCCTTCTGGGCTGCGGGATGGGTCACTTGGGGCATGGGCACCTCGGTTGCGGTTGGCGGTGGATCGGGTGGGGCCGCGGCGCGAGGCCTTTCGAGAAAGCGGCGCATCGCACGGCGGTGCCAACCTCTTTGCGAGGAACGGGCCGCTGGCCGGGCGGCTTGGCCGATCAATGGCCGATCAAGCCAGTGGGCATGCGTGCATGCGGCCGACGGCGGCCTGGCATGGCGCTGCGAGCCCGCCAGGCCCGATGCACCAGCGCGCCGCAGACCGATGCAATCAATGCATCCGATCAATGGCATGACGCACCAAAACAAGCACGCGCCGCGGCCGCACGGCGGGGGCGTATTGCGCTCTACTCGGAGCTTTCCGAGCGCCTGAAAGCCATTCCTCCATGCCCTTCTCGCACTGGGCCGCGCGGCTGAGACACAGCGAACTTCCGGCCTATCAGCTCATTCCCGACCTGCTGGCTGAAGACCTCCAGCGCGGTCGCCTCGCACCGCGTGACCGGCTGCCGCCGCTGCGCGATCTGGCCCAGCAGCTGGGGCTGAACTACACGACGGTGGTGCGTGGCTTCGCGCAGGCGCGTGAGCGCGGCCTCATCGCCTCGCGGCCGGGGCTGGGCTCCTATGTGCGCGGCTCCTTCATCGGCCTGCCGCTGCGCGGCGGCACCGGCGCCGAGATGACGATGAACATGCCGCCGGAGCTGAGCGAGCATCCCGTGGGCCAGCAACTGCAGGACGAGGCGGCCGCCTTCGTCGCCGCCACGCCGGTGGCCGAGCTGATGCGCTACCAGGACTTCGGCGGCAGCCCGCGCGACCGCGAGGCCGCGGCGCAATGGCTGCGTCAGTGGGTGGGCCATGCCCGCGCCGAGCACACGCTGGTGGCGCCGGGCATCCACAGCGTGCTGCTGGCGCTGCTGAGCCTGCTGGTGAGGCCGGGCCAGAGCCTGGCGGTGGAGTCGTTGCTCTACCCCGGCCTCAAGGCCATCGCCGCGCAGCTGGGCACGCAGCTGCAGCCGCTGCAGTGCGATGAGGAAGGCATCGTGCCGCAGTCCTTCGAGACGCTGTGCAAGAGCGCGTCCATCGGCGCGCTGTACCTGTGCCCCAACCTGCACAACCCGACGACGGCCACGCTGTCGCTCGGCCGGCGCGAGGCGCTGGCGGACATCGCCGCCCACCACAGCGTGTTCATCATCGAAGACGATGCCTACGGCATGCTGGCGCCCGCCGTGCCACCGCCGCTGGCGGACTTCGCACCGGCGCTCACCTACTACGTGAGCGGTACCTCCAAGTGGCTGGGCGCGGGCCTGCGCAATGCCTTCGTGCTGGCGCCCACCGATGCCGCCACGCAGCGCCTGGCGGGCGCACTGCGCGCCACCACGGTGATGGCCTCGCCGCTGACCACCGGCCTGGTCACGCACTGGCTGGGCTCAGGCCTCGCGGCGCAGGCGCTGGACGCCATGCGCGCCGAATGCAGCTGGCGCAGCGCCCTGGCGCGCGAGCTGTTGGGTGACCTCGGCCTGCGCACGCATCCGCAGGGCTTCCATGCCTGGCTGCCGCTGGAGGGCGATGAGGGAGACAGGGGAGGCCGCTGCGTGAGTGCCGAGCTGGCGCAGCAGTTGCAGCAGATGGGTGTCGCGGCCGTGGCCAGCCAGGCCTTCTCGACCGATCGCATGCCGCCCGAGGCCCTGCGCCTGTGCCTTGGCGGCCCGCTCACACGCGACGACTGCGGCCGGGCGCTGCGGGCGGCGCGCGACGCGGTGCGCGGCTGCCGCGCGGGCTGATCAGGGGGTCAGCTCAACGCCGGCGCAGCCAGCGCGACCACCAGGGCGTGGGGCGGTTGCGCTCGTCGAAGGGGCGGGTGTCGAGCTTGCCGAACATCGACGCGGCCTCGCCGAAACGCTGGCGCAGCGAGGCGGGACTGTCGGATTCGACGGCCGGGTCCGGCGTGTTGCCGGCGGGAGACATGCGTGACCCGTCGGTCTCGTCGGTGGGGCGAGCACCCATCGGCGCGGTCGGGCGGTCGCTCATGCCGGAAGCTGGGGGAAGGGAATCGGGCGTATCGGTCAATGCGGCGCAGTACGAGGGGAGGCGGGCTCCCTGGAAAGCCGGGCCGGCATGTGCCCTCGGACGAGGACCAGCCCGCAGGCTGCGGATGCCGGAAGGCGGGAACGCGCAACGCTGTTTGGAACGACGGGCGCGGGCCGTAGAGGCCATGACGCGCAATCGTTGGTGCCGGAGGCCGGAATCGAACCGGCACGCCTTGCGGCGGGGGATTTTGAGTCCCCTGCGTCTACCAATTTCACCACTCCGGCACGGAGCGTCGAGACAGCCCAAAATTATGGCACAGTGCCCTGGACGAGTGCGCCGTTCCGGCGCCGCCCGGCCTTTCATCCAAGAACCATGACCATTTCCTATCCGACGATCGAAGACGCGGTCGGCAAGACGCCGCTGGTGGCCCTGCAACGCATCGAGGCCGCTGCCAATGCCGCCCGCGGCAACGTGGTGCTGGGCAAGCTCGAAGGCAACAACCCGGCCGGCTCGGTCAAGGACCGGCCGGCCCTGTCGATGATCCGCCGCGCCGAGGAGCGCGGCGAGATCAAGCCCGGCGACACGCTGATCGAAGCCACCTCGGGCAACACGGGCATCGCGCTGGCCATGGCCGCCGCCATCAAGGGCTACCGCATGGTGCTGATCATGCCGGAGGACCTCTCCATCGAACGCGCCCAGACCATGAAGGCCTACGGCGCCGAGCTGGTGCTCACGCCCAAGAGCGGCGGCATGGAATACGCCCGCGACCTGGCCGAACAGATGGTGGCGCAGGGCAAGGGCCGCGTGCTCGACCAGTTCGCCAACGCCGACAACCCGCGCATCCACTACGAGACCACCGGCCCCGAGCTGTGGGCGCAGACGGGCGGGCGCATCACCCATTTCGTGAGCGCCATGGGCACCACCGGCACCATCACCGGCGTGTCGCGCTTCCTCAAGGAGAAGAACCCGGCGATCCAGATCGTCGGCGCGCAGCCGGCCGAGGGCTCGCGCATCCCGGGCATCCGCAAGTGGCCGCAGGAATACCTGCCCAAGATCTTCGACCCCGCGCGCGTGGACCAGGTCGTCAACGTGAGCCAGGACAGCGCCGAGGAAATGGCCCGCCGCCTGGCGCGCGAGGAAGGCATCTTCGGCGGCATCTCGGCCGCCGGCGCGCTGTGGGTGGCCCTGGAGATCGCCCGCACGGTGGAGAACGCGACCATCGTCTTCATCGTCTGCGACCGCGGCGACCGCTATCTTTCCACCGGCGTGTTCCCGGCCTGAGTGCCGCCTCTGCGTCGAACCCACAACCACCACAACGACGACATCGGAGACCCCGTCCTTGAACAACCTGCCCAAGTTCTGCCAGGCCTGCGCCACGCCGCTCGAATGGATCGAGATGATGGAAGACGGCGGCCCCAAGGCCCGCCTGCGCTGCCCGGCCTGTGGCCATACCCACTGGAACAACCCGACGCCGGTGCTGGCCGCCATCGTCGAATACAACGGGCAGGTGCTGCTGGCGCGCAACGCGGCCTGGCCACCCAAGATGTTTGCGCTGATCACCGGCTTCATGGAGGCCGGCGAAACGCCCATCGAGGGCATCGCGCGCGAGGTCAAGGAAGAGACCAACCTCGATGTCCTGAGTTGCGACATCGTGGGTGCCTACGACTTCCAGCGCATGAACCAGGTCATCATCGCCTACCACGTGGTGGCCGAGGGCGAGGTGAAGCTCTCGCCCGAGCTGGTGGACTGGCGCCTCTACGACCTGGCCGACCTCAAGTGCTGGCCCGCCGGCACCGGCTATGCGCTGGCCGACTGGCTGCGCACGCGCGGTCACGAGCCGGTGTTCTTCACCACCGAAGAGAACGAGGAGCGGCGCCGCGGCCTGTCCACCTGAACCGCGCCACGCAACAAAGACCCATGACCGACATCGCCATCGACAAGGAAATCGACACCCGCGGGCTGAACTGCCCGCTGCCCATCCTCAAGGCCAAGAAGGCCTTGAACGACATGGCCAGCGGCCAGTTGCTCAAGGTGGTGGCCACCGATCCGGGCTCCACCCGCGACTTCCAGGCCTTCGCGCGCCAGACCGGCCACGGGCTGGTGTCGCAGGAGACCGTGGGCGCGGAGTTCATCCACGTACTCCGGCGCCGCTGAGACGGCGCACGCCACCAGAAACAGAAAGGGGCCGCGAGGCCCCTTTCGTTCATCACCAGCGGATGAGACCGCTCAGAGCGGCAGGCTCTTGAGGTAGTCCTTGAAGAAGCCGCCCACCTCGGGGTGCGCCAGCGCCAGTTCGACGGTGGCCTGCAGGAAGCCTTCCTTGCTGCCGCAGTCGTAGCGCATGCCCTTGTACGAATAGGCGTAGACGCTTTCCTTCTTCATCAGCGAGGCGATGCCGTCGGTCAGCTGGATCTCGCCGCCGGCGCCCTTGGGCTGGCGACGGATCTCCTCGAACACACCGGGGGTCAGCACATAGCGGCCCGCGACGCCCAGGCGCGACGGTGCGTTCTCGGGCGAGGGCTTCTCGACCATGGCGCGCACCTGGGTCAGGCCGTCGCCCATCGCGTCGCCGGCCACGATGCCGTAGCGCTTGACCTGATCCAGCGGCACTTCCTGGACGGCCAGCACGGAGCCGCCGAGGTTGTTGTAGGTGCGCACCATCTGCGACAGCACGCCCTCGCCACCTTCGGGGCCGACCATCAGGTCGTCCGCCAGCAGCACGGCGAAGGGCTCGTCGCCCACCAGATGCTCGGCGCACAGCACCGCATGGCCCAGGCCCAGCATGCGCGGCTGGCGCACGTAGGAGCAGGTCATGTCCTCGGGCGCCACCGAGCGGGCGATGCGCAGCAGGGCGTTCTTGCCGCTGGCTTCGAGCTGGCTTTCCAGCTCGTAGGCCGTGTCGTAGTGGTCCTCGATGGCCCGCTTGTTGCGGCCGGTCACGAAGATCATGTCGCGGATGCCCGCGGCATAAGCCTCTTCCACGGCGTACTGGATCAGCGGCTTGTCCACCACGGGCAGCATTTCCTTGGGCTGCGCCTTGGTGGCAGGCAGAAAGCGGGTGCCGAAGCCGGCCACTGGGAAAACGGCCTTGCGGATGCGTCTGGAAGTGGGCATGCGTGTGTGCAGGAGAGTTGAAATTCGTGAATCGTTCAATGCTACTGCACGCATTTGACTGCGCTGTCAGCCAAGTCGCACGAGTTGTTCCTGCAAACGTGTCAGCGCGGCGCCAAAGTCGGTCAATCTCTGCTTTTCCTGAGCGATGACAGCCGGCGGCGCCTTGGCCACGAAAGCCTCGTTGCCCAGTTTGCCCTGGGCCTTGGCCATCTCGCCCTGGATGCGGGCGACTTCCTTGCCCAGGCGTACGCGCTCGGCGGCCACGTCGATCTCGACGTGCAGCGCCAGCCGCGCCTCGCCGACGACGGCCACCGGCGCGGCCTGCGCCGCGGCCGTCCAGGCCGCTTCATCGTCAAAAACCTTGACTTCGCTCAACTTCGCCAGGGCCTGGAGCACCGGTGCGGCCTGCCGCACGAAGTCGGCGTCGCCCACCACGTACAGCGGCAGGCGCTGAGCCGGCGACACGTTCATCTCGCCGCGCAGCGTGCGGCACGACGCCACCAGCGCCTTGAGCTTGGCCACGTGCGCCTCGGCCGCCTCGTCGATCTTCCCGGGCTGGGCGACGGGGTAGGCGGCGACCATGATCGATTCGCTGGCGCGGCCCGCGACGGGCGCGACCTTCTGCCACAGCTCCTCGGTGATGAAGGGAATGATCGGATGCGCCAGGCGCAGCAGGGTCTCCAGCGTGCGGATCAGCGTGCGGCGGGTGGCGCGCTGCTCGGCCTCGCCGCCGGTCTGGATCTGCACCTTGGCGATCTCCAGGTACCAGTCGCAGAACTCGTCCCAGGCGAACTGGTAGATGGCGTTGGCCACGTTGTCCAGGCGGTAGTCGGCGAAGCCCTGCGCCACCTCCTGCTCCACGCGCTGCAGGCGCGAAGCGATCCAGCGGTCGGCCTGGCTGAAGCGCATGTAGCCATGGGCCTTGCCGCCGGGGGCGCAGTCGGCCTTGGTGTGCTCCATCAGGCCACAGTCCTGGCCTTCGCAGTTCATGAGCACGAAGCGGGTGGCGTTCCACAGCTTGTTGCAGAAATTGCGGTAGCCCTCGCAGCGCTTGCTGTCGAAGTTGATGCTGCGGCCCAGCGAGGCCAGTGCCGCGAAGGTGAAGCGCAGCGCATCGGCGCCGTAGGCCGGAATGCCCTCGGGGAACTCCTTCTGCGTGTTCTTGCGCACCTGCGGCGCGGTCTCGGGCTTGCGCAGGCCCTGGGTGCGCTTGTCCAGCAGCGGCTCCAGCGCGATGCCGTCGATCAGGTCCACCGGATCGAGCACGTTGCCTTCGGACTTGCTCATCTTCTTGCCCTGCGCATCGCGCACCAGGCCGTGGATGTAGACATGCTTGAAGGGCACGCGACCGGTGAAGTGCGTGGTCATCATGATCATCCGGGCGACCCAGAAGAAGATGATGTCGTAGCCGGTCACCAGCACGGTGGAGGGCAGGTAGAGGTCGTAGTCCTTGAGGGCGTTGCCGTCCTCCGTTCCGCCGCCGGGCCGCCCCAAGGCGGAACGCGCCCCCTCGGGGGGCAGCGAGGACACGTCAGTGCCGAGCGTGGGGGCCTCAACACTTTCGGGCCAGCCGAGCGAGGAGAAGGGGACCAGCGCGGACGAATACCAGGTGTCCAGCACGTCCTCGTCGCGCTTGAGCGTCTTGCCGGGTGCCTGCTTCTGCGCCTCCTCCTCGTTGCGGGCGACGTAGACGCGGCCATCCTCGTCGTACCAGGCGGGGATCTGGTGGCCCCACCAGAGCTGGCGGCTGATGCACCAGTCCTGGATGTTGTTCATCCACTGGTTGTAGGTGTTGACCCAGTTCTCGGGCACGAAGCGCACCTGGCCGGACTGCACGGCGTCGATGGCCTTCTGGGCGATGCTCTTGCCGGTCGGGTCCTGCTCGCTGACCTTCGTCATCGCCACGAACCATTGGTCCGTCAGCATGGGCTCGACCACCTGGCCGGTCCGGGCGCAGCGCGGCACCATCAGCTTGTGCTTCTTGGTCTCGACCAGGGCGCCGGCGGCTTCGAGGTCTGCCACGATCTTCTTGCGGGCGGCGAAGCGGTCCAGGCCGCGGTAGGCCTCAGGCGCGTTGTCGTTGATCCTGGCGTCCAGCGTCAGCACGCCGATGATGGCCAGGCCGTGGCGCTGGCCGACGGCGTAGTCGTTGTGGTCGTGCGCAGGCGTGACCTTGACCACGCCGGTGCCGAACTCGCGGTCGACGTAGTCGTCGGCAATGATGGGGATCAGCCGGTCCACCAGCGGCAGGCGCACCTTCTTGCCGATGAGGGCGGTGTAGCGTTCGTCCTCGGGGTGGACCATCACGGCGACGTCGCCCAGCATGGTCTCGGGCCGGGTGGTGGCCACCGTCAGGCTGCCGCTGCCGTCTTCCAGCGGGTAGGCGATGTGCCACAGCGCGCCTTCTTCCTCCTCGCTCTCCACCTCCAGGTCGGAGACGGCGGACATCAGCACCGGGTCCCAGTTGACGAGCCGCTTGCCGCGGTAGATCAGGCCCTGCTCGTACAGCCGCACGAAGGTGTCGGTCACCACCTTGGACAGCTTGTCGTCCATGGTGAAGTACTCGCGGCTCCAGTCCACCGTGTCGCCCATGCGGCGCATCTGCTCGGTGATGGTGTTGCCGGACTGCTGCTTCCACTCCCACACGCGGGCGACGAAGTTCTTGCGGCCCAGGTCGTGGCGGCTCTGGCCCTGGCCCTGCAGCTGGCGCTCCACCACGATCTGCGTGGCGATGCCGGCATGGTCGGTGCCCGGCACCCACAGCGTGTTCGCGCCCGCCATGCGGTGGTAGCGCGTCAGGCTGTCCATGATGGTCTGGTTGAAGGCATGGCCCATGTGCAGCGTGCCCGTGACGTTGGGCGGCGGCAGCTGGATGGCGAAGGAGGGCGCGCCGGCCTGGGGCGCCTGCGTGCCGCGGAAGCCCGCCTTCGCATAGCCGCGGCGCTCCCACTCGGGGCCCCACTGGGCCTCGATGGCGGCGGGTTCGAAGGACTTGGCGAGGCTCTGGAGACCGGGTTGCAGGGGGGTGTCGCTCATGGGCGGATGGAGTCAGGGCCAGCCGGCAGGGGCCGGCAGGCCGTGGGGGTTCGAAGACGGGAAACGGGCAATTTTACGGGGCGCTCCCCGCTGCTCCGGGTCTTCCATAATTCCCCGATGCTCTTCCTGCTCTCGCCCGCCAAGTCGCTCGATTACGAAGCGCCCGTTCCCGAAGACCTGCCCGCCACCCAGCCCGTGTTCGAGGGCGCCCGCGGCCCCGCTGCCGAGCTGATCGGCCTGCTGCGCCAGAAGTCGCCGCTGCAGGTGGCCGAACTGATGCACCTGTCGGACAAGCTGGCTGCCCTCAATGCGGCCCGCTACGAGGCCTGGGCCCCCAAGGGCACTGCCAAGAACGCCCGACAGGCCGCGCTGGCCTTCGACGGCGACGTCTACGGCGGCCTGGACGCGCGCAGCCTGAGCGCCGCGCAGCTCGATTGGGCGCAGGAGCATGTGGTGATCCTCAGCGGCCTGTACGGCGTGCTGCGTCCACTGGACCGGCTGCAGCCCTACCGCCTGGAGATGGGCACGGCCCTGGCCAACCCGCGCGGCAAGGACCTGTACGCTTTCTGGGGCGACCGCATCGCGCTCTGGCTCAACGAGCGCCTGGCCGCGGACCGCACGCCGGTGGTGGTCAACCTGGCCTCGCAGGAATACTTCAAGGCCGTCGACCAGAAGGCGCTCAAGGCCCGCGTCGTCGAATGCGTGTTCCAGGAGCGAAAGGGCGACGACTACAAGATCGTGAGCTTCTATGCCAAGCGCGCCCGCGGCCTGATGGCGCGCTGGGCCATCCTGCACAAGGCGGGCACGCCCCGCCGGCTGGAAGCCTTCGACCTCGAAGGCTATGCCTTCGCGCCCGAGGTTTCGCAGCCGGACCGGCTGGTGTTCCGTCGCGGCTGAAAGGTATCCTGACGCATTCGGCCCAAGCCCAGGGAGTCCCAGCGCATGCAAGCCCTCACCCCCGAACTCCGGCAGTGGATCCAGTCCCAGCTCGCTGCCGGCCATTCCGTCGCCACGCTGCGCGCGTCGATGCATGCCGCCGGCTGGCGCGACGATGCGACCGACATGGCGCTGGCCGAACTGGAGCGCGGCGCACCCGCCGAGCCGCCGCCCCGGCGCACCGAGATGCCCGAGCCCCGGCTCGATGGCGACCCGCTCTACCTCGACGCCGGCGACCGCCGCGTGCAGGTGATGCAGACGCTGGCGCAGCCTCGCGTGGTGGTCTTCGGCCAGTTGCTCGACGACGAGGAATGCGAGGGGCTGATCGAGGCCGCCCGTGCCCGCCTGGCCCGCTCGCTCACGGTGGAGACCAAGACGGGCGGCGAGGCCGTCAACGCGGACCGCACCAGCGACGGCATGTTCTTCCAGCGTGGCGAAAGCGAGCTGGTCACACGCATCGAGGCACGCATCGCCCGGCTGCTGAACTGGCCCGTGGAGCGGGGGGAGGGCCTGCAGATCCTGCGCTACTCGCCCGGCGCCCAGTACCGGCCGCATTACGACTACTTCGATCCGGGCGAACCCGGTACGCCCACCATCCTGCGCCGTGGCGGCCAGCGGGTGGGCACGCTGGTGATGTACCTGCAGGAGCCCGAGCGCGGCGGTGCCACGACCTTTCCGGACGTGGGCCTGGCGGTGGCGCCGGTGCGGGGCACGGGCGTCTTCTTCTCCTACGACCGGCCGCATCCGGCCACCAAGACGCTGCACGGCGGCGCGCCGGTGGAGGCGGGCGAGAAATGGGTGGCCACCAAGTGGCTGCGAGAGGGCGAGTTCAAGTGAGCGGGGTGGTACCGCGATGAACGCCGGCACTGCCCGCGCCAACGGCATCGACATCGCCTTCGAGGACAGCGGCGGCAACGGGCCCGTGGTACTGCTGGTCATGGGCCTGGGCATGCAGTTCATCGCCTGGCCCGCATCGCTGGTGGATGCGCTCACCGGCGCCGGCTACCGCGTGCTGCGCCACGACAACCGGGATGCGGGCCTCTCCACCCACCTGCACGATGCCGCGCGCAGCAACCTGATGTGGCAGGCCCTGCGCATGCGCATGGGCCGGGCGCTGGATGTGCCCTACGGCCTGCAGGACATGGCGAACGACGCGCTGGGCCTGCTCGACGCCCTGGGCATCGCCCAGGCGCATGTGCTGGGCGTCTCCATGGGCGGGATGATCGTCCAGCGCATGGCGGCCACGGCGCCGGATCGCGTGCTCAGCCTGACCAGCGTCATGAGCAGCAGCGGGGCCCGCCACCTGCCCGGTCCCCGGGCCGAGGTGGCTGCCGCGATGCTGCGCCGGCCGCCGCGCCGCAGTGCCGGCGAGGACGCGCTGGTGGACCACAGCGTCGGCCTGCTGCGCCTGATCCAGAGCCCCGCCTGGCCGCTGGACGACGCCGTGCTGCGCGAGCAGGTGCGCACGGCGCTGCGCCGCAACTACGACCCCGCAGGCACCCAGCGCCAGTTGCTGGCCATCTGGGCCGACAGCGAACGGCCCGCGCTTCTTTCGCGGATCGTCTGCCCGGCGCTGGTGCTGCACGGCGAGGCCGACCCGCTGCTGCCCGTCGAATGCGGCCGCGACACCGCGCGCCGCATTCCGGGCGCGCGCTTCGTCGGCGTCCCCGGCATGGGTCACGACTGGCCACCGGCCGTCGCGGCGCAGATGGCGGGGCATGTCCTTCCCTTTCTTCAGGACGCCGACGCCCGCCGACAATCGGCGGCATGAGTCTGGACAACACCCCCGAGCAGTCGCAGCTGGGCCGGGCCTCGGCCTACGTCGACCGCTACGACCCCTCGCTGCTCTTCCCCCTGCCGCGCGCCCTGCAGCGCGAGGAGATGGGCATCGACACGCAGCGGCTGCCCTTCTTCGGCGCCGACCTGTGGACCGCCTTCGAGCTGTCGTGGCTCAATCCGCGCGGCAAGCCGCAACTGGCCATCGCGCACTTCACAGTGCCCTGCGAGACGCCCAACATCATCGAGAGCAAGTCCTTCAAGCTCTACCTCAACAGCTTCAACAGCAGCACCTTCGCCGATGCCGAGGCCGTGCGAGAGCGCCTGCGCGCCGACCTGGGCGAGGCCGTCTGGCGCGGCAGCGAGCGCAGTGGCAGCGTGGGCGTCAGGCTGCTGGCACCTTCCCAGTTCGATGCCGAGCGGGTGGAGGAGCTGTCAGGCCTGGACCTCGACCGCCTCGACGTGGACTGCACCGACTACGAACCCAGGCCCGAACTGCTGCGCACCGTGCCGGGCGAGCCTGCGGTCAACGAGACGCTGACGAGCCGCCTGCTCAAGAGCAACTGCCGCGTCACCGGCCAGCCCGACTGGGGCAGCGTGCAGATCAGCTACAGCGGCCCGCCCATCGACCAGGAAGGGCTGCTGCGCTACATCGTGAGCTTTCGCAACCACAACGAATTCCACGAGCCCTGCGCCGAGCGCATCTTCACGGACATCTGGCGCCGCTGCGCCCCGACGCGCCTGGCCGTCTACTGCCGCTACACCCGGCGCGGCGGGCTCGACATCAATCCCTTGCGCACCAGCTCGCCGCAGGCGCTGCCGCCGAACATCCGCACCGCCCGGCAATGACCGGGGCGCCGGCCGGGCCGGCGTGGCCTTGGAACGCGCCGTCGGCATGTTCCTACAGCCTGGGCGGACGGCGGCGCGCATACTGCCCCACCGGCTGCCGACCCCGGAGCGGCCTTCCATCCAGACACAACGCAAGAGGACCTTCCGCTTGAACGTGCTCATCGTCGACGACAACGTCTCCGCGGCCGAACTGCTGCAGGAGCTGATCGTCCTGCAGGACCATCAGGCCCGCTGTGCGCACACCGCGCAGGAGGCCATCGATGCCTTCTCGCAGGACAGCTACGACGTCGCGCTTGTCGACCTCACGCTGCCTGACCGTCCTGGCACCGAGGTGGCGCAACATCTGCGCAGCAATGCCGGCGACCGGCCGCTGCTGCTGGTGGCGATCTCCGGCTACGGTGCCGGTGACGCGACGGGCGCACACGCCGTGCCCTATTTCGACCATTACCTGCAGAAGCCGATCGACTTCGACGCGCTGGACCGGCTGCTGGCCCCACCGGCTTCCGCATGAAGTCCTCCCCCAGCGCCCGCAGCTGGATCGCCGCCGGCGTCCGGCATGAACTTCTCATGCGGGCGTTGCCCGCCCTCCGGCACGAGATGGCGGGTCCCGTCTCCCTGCTGCGCATGACGCTGCTGATGCTCAAACGCCATGCCGGCGCCAACCCGGTCGATGGCGCCGCCTGCATGCAGCGCGTGGACCAGGCCAGCGACCAGCTGGCGCTGCTGGTCGATTCGGTGCGTGCGCTGCGCGACTGGGAGCTGGCGACCAATGACGAGGGCCTCGCCCGCAGCGAGCTGGTGCGTCAGTGCGCCGGCCTCATGCGCGCCGCTTTCGACCTCAATGGCCTGTCCTTGGAGATCGACGAGCGCCTCGACGCCTCGGCGCCGGACGAGGTGCGCTGGCCCGACGGTGCCGCCTTGCGTTACCTGCTGCTGGGGGCGCTGGGCCACCTTCACGACCAGACCGAGGAGCCGGTGCTGGTTCGCATCGAGCCCGGCGACGAGCCTCACATGGTGCGGGTGCGCGTCGCGCCCAAGCCTGACGGTCGCGAGGATGTGGAGCTGATGCCGCACCGTGCCCCGCGCAGCCTGGCCATCGATGCCGTGTGCCTGCAGAACCTGGCCGATGACCTCGGCCGCACCATCACGATCGAGCGCGACGAGGTCGTGCTGTCGATGAAACCCGCTTGAGCTGACGCGCCTCGCGCGCCAGCGCGAGCCGGTGGTGGCGCAGGAAGTCCATCAGCCGCCCCTCCGCCGCCAGAAGGCCGCGCCGCGTGCGCGCCGTGCCCAGTCCGTCCCACACCTTCGACATCGCCTCGGCATCGGCCGAGAGCTTGCCGCCCAGCGCCAGCACCGCGGGGTGGATGTAGGCCTTGCGGCAGACCGCGGGTGTGTTGCCCAACTGCCTGGCCACCGCCGCCAGGATCTCCTTGGCGCGGATCCGCAGGCCGGTCGATTCCTCCACCTGGCGGTCGCAGGCCAGCCGCGTGAGTTCCAGCGCCTGCACCGAGCCGTGCCAGGTGCGGAAGTCCTTGGCAGTGAACTCGCCGCCGGTCGCCTCGCGCAGGTAGTCGTTGACGTCGCCGGAACTCACATGGCGCTGCTCGCCGTCCTCGTCCAGGTACTGGAACAGGGCCTGGCCCGGCAGCTGCTGGCACTGGCGCACCACGCGCGCGACGCGTTGGTCGCCCACCTCGGCCTCGTGCATCACGCCGCTCTTGCCGCGAAAGCGCAGCGTGAGCCGGCCGCGGGTCGACTGCAGATGCCGGTTGCGCAGCGTCGTCAGGCCGAAGGACTTGTTGGTCCGCGCATATTCCTCGTTGCCGATCCGCAGGTAGGTGGTGTCGAGCAGCCGCACGATGGCGGCCAGCACCGCCGACCGCGAGGGCTTGCCGCGCGCCTTGTTCAGGTCGCGCTGTACCCGTGCGCGGATGCGGGGCAGGGCCTGACCGAACTGCTCCAGCCGCTCGAACTTGGCTTCGTCCTTCAGCAGCCGCCAGTCCGCGTGGTAGCGGTACTGCCGCCGGCCGCGTGCATCCAGTCCCGTGGCCTGCAGATGGCCGTTGGCCAGCGGGCAGATCCAGACCTGCTCGTAGGCGGGCGGGATCGCCAGCTTGCGGATGCGTGCGATCTCGTCCTCGTCGCGGATCCAGCGGCCGTCCGCATCGCGGTAGCGAAAATTCTGGCCGTCGCGCACGCGCTCGATGCCGGGCATCTCGCTGGAGACATAGACGAGACCGTTGCCGATGGGGGTGGGCGCCGGCACTGCAGCCGTTTCTGGGTGGGATGAGGCGGTGGCGTCGAGCATGGTGCAGGCTGTTTGCCTGCAAGCTGCCATGGCGAACGGTGCCCCGTTGTAGGACGCCCGGCGGGGCCTCGGTGCGCCGAGTCGTCGGCCCGCGGTCGGCCGAGGTCAGAACAGCGAGGCGGTGACCGGTCCTGGGGGCGCGGCCGGCTTGCTGGCGCCGCCGCTTCGACGCACGGGCGCCTGGGCCTCGGCGCTGCCCGCCTTCACCAATGCCCCCACCCGCACGCCGATCAGGCGCAGGGGCTTCTCCAGCGGTACGCGCTTGAGGGCCAGGCCGGCCGTGCGGCGGATCAGCTTCGCATCGGCGGTGTACAGCTCCAGCGACTGGTCGCGGGTGGCGATCTTGAAGTCCGCATAGCGCAGCTTGACGCCGATGGTGCGGCCCACATAGCCCTTGCGCTGCAGGTCCTCGGCCACCTTCTCGCACAGGCGGGTGAAGATGGCGCCGAGTTCGGCCCGGTCGCGCACGGCGTGCAGGTCGCGCTCGAAGGTGGTCTCTCGGCTCATGGAGACGGGCTCGCTCTCGGTCTCCACCGGCCGGTCGTCGCGGCCCCAGGCCACCTCGTGCAGCCAGGCGCCGTAGGCCTTGCCGAAGTGCTGCACCAGCCAATCGCGCTCGCACTTGGCCAGGTCGCCGATGGTGTGCAGGCCCAGCCGCGTCATCTTGGCCTCTGCCTTGGGCCCGATGCCGTTGACCTTGCGCACGGGCAGCGGCCAGATGCGGTCGGCCAGTTCGTGTTCGTAGAGCACGGTGATGCCGTTGGGCTTGTCGAACTCGCTGGCCATCTTGGCCAGCAGCTTGTTGGGCGCCACGCCGATCGAGCATGTGAGGCCCGTGGCGTCGAAGATCGACTTCTGGATCAGCCGCGCCAGCACCCGCCCGCCCTCGCGCTGGCCCCCAGGCACGTCGGTGAAGTCGATGTAGACCTCGTCCACGCCGCGGTCCTGCATCACGGGGGCGATGTCGGTCACGATCTTCTTGAAGGCGCGCGAATAGCGGCGGTACTCGTCGAAGTCGGTGGGCAGCATCAGCGCCTGCGGGCACAGCTTGGCGGCCTTCATCATGCCCATGGCGGAGCCGATGCCGAACTGCCGGGCCGGATAGGTGGCGGTGGTGATGACGCCCCGGCCCACGTAGTCGGCCAGGCGCGGAAAGGCGGCGATGGGAATGCGGTCCAGCGGCGTGTCGGGCGGCAGGCCGCCGATGACCTCTTCCAGCCGCCGCCGACCGCCGCCCACCACCACCGGCAGGCCCTTGAGCTGCGGATAGCGCAGCAGCTCGACGGAGGCGAAGAAGGCGTCCATGTCGAGGTGGGCGATGCGGCGGATGGGGGCGGAACTCACCCTTGGATTGTCCGCAAGGCGGGGCGCCTTCGCCGACCGAGGCGAGCTCAACCCCCAGGGTCCGAAGGCGGCCAGGCTTCGCCGCACCGTCGGCCGCCTTCTTCGGGCTGCATCGGAGGCCGCGGGGCCGCTCGGGCGGCCGGCTGCATCGAGGGCGGCTTGCCCGCCTCAGGCGCGTGCCGCCTCGCCGTGGATCCAGGAGAGGAAGGCCTCGACGGCCGGCCGGTTGGCGTGCCGTGCGGGATAGACCAGGAAATGGGCCTTGACCTTGATCGCCATGTCGAGCCCGAAGATGGGCTTGAGACGGCCCTCGGCCAGATGGCCGGCGGCATTGGTGGCGCTTTCCAGGGCCACGCCCAGGCCCTGCGTGGCCGCGTCGAGCGACATCTGCGCACGGTCGAAGCGCAGCGCGAAACGGTCGGGCGGACGCTGGTCCGAGAAGGCCTGGAGCCAGTCGGACCACTGCACCACGCTCACGTTGCTCTGGATCAGCGGCACCTCCAGCAACTGCGCGACGCGTCGCAGCCGGTGCTCGCGGATGAAGGCCGGGCTGGCCAGGGGCACGATCCGCTCCTCGAACAGGGGCTCGACCACCAGGTCGCCCCATTGCGGCACGCCGTAGCGCAGGTCGATGTCCGCCTGGCCGAGCGCAAAGTCGCTGTGCGTGTGGGCGGCCGACAGGTTCAGCGAGATGTCCGGATGGGCCTGCGCGAATCCCCGCAGCCGGGGCATCAGCCAGAGGCTGGCGATGCTGGGTGCCGAGTGCACGTACAGGCTGTTGTCCATGCCCTGGCGAAGGTCGTCGGTCGCCGTGGCGATGGCGGTGAGCGCGCCGCCCACGCGTTCGATGTAGCGCCCCCCGGCCTCGCTCAGGCGCACGCCATGTGCACTGCGCTCGAACAGTCGTACGCCCAGGTCGGCCTCCAGGCGTGCCACCTGGTGGCTGATGGCCGACGGCGTGAGATGCAGTTCGGCGGCGGCCAGCGCAAAGCTGCGGCGGCGGGCGACTGCTTCGAAGGCCAGCAGGCTGGCGACGGCAGGCAGGGCGGCCATAGGGTTCCCCCGGTCATTGGATGAATGAGTGTCATCTTAGCCTGAGGAAATATCGTTTGCCTTCATCTTTGGGCAGCGGGAACATGCGCGCCATCCCAACCCCAGGCCGTCTTCACGGCCCCCACGGGCCCGCGGGCCCACCTCGAAGGAGACGAGAAACATGCTGCTCAAGGACAAGGTCGCGCTCATCACCGGTGGTGCCGGCATCAATGGACTGGGCTTTGCCACCGCGCGCGAAATGGCCGCCCAGGGCGCCCGCGTCGTCATCATGGACCTGGCGCGCGCCGAGCCCGGGTCCGCCGCGGCCCGGCTGGGTGGCGCCCATGTCGGCGTGGTCGGCGACGTGACCGACAAGGCGGACTGCGGGGCCGCTGCCGCCGCCGCGCTGCAGGCCTTCGGCCGCATCGACATCCTCGTCAACAACGCCGGCATCACCCAGCCGGTCAAGACGCTGGACATCACGGGTGCCGACTACGACCGCATCCTGGACGTGAGCCTGCGCGGCACGATGTATATGTCCCAGGCCGTGCTGCCGGCCATGCGCCAGCAGAGGAGCGGCTCCATCGTGTGCATCTCCTCCGTGTCGGCTCAGCGCGGCGGCGGCATCTTCGGCGGGCCTCACTACTCGGCCGCCAAGGCCGGCGTGCTCGGCCTGGCCCGCGCCATGGCGCGCGAGTTCGGCATCGAGGGCATCCGCGTCAACTGCATCACCCCGGGCCTCATCGAGACCGACATCACCCAGGGCAAGCTCAGCCCCGAGCGGAAGAAGGAGATCGAGGACACGATTCCGCTCGCGCGCCTGGGCCGTGCGATGGACGTGGCCGGCGCCTGCGTCTTCCTCGGCAGCGATCTGTCGGCCTATTGCACTGGCATCACGCTCGACGTCAACGGCGGCATGCTCATTCACTGAGCCCGCCGGCTTCGCGTCACATCTTTCCAAAACCCAGGAGACATCCATGACAACGTCTAACAAAGGATTTCCTCGAATCGCCCGCCGGCGATTGCTCGGCGCCTCGGCAGCGCTGCCGCTGTTCTCCATCGCGAGTCGGCCGGCCCATGCGGCCGAGTTCAACTACAAGTTCGCGACAGGCCAGGACCCGTCGCATCCGGTCAACAAGCGCGCCCAGGAGGCGATCGATCGCATCCGCAACGCGACGGGTGGACGCCTGGACATCAAGCTGTTCCCGGCCAACCAGCTGGGCTCCGACACCGACCTGCTGTCGCAGGTGCGCTCCGGCGGCGTCGAGTTCTTCAATCAGGCCAGCGTGGTGCTGTCCACCCTGGTGCCCGCCGCGGGTATCGTCAATACCGGCTTCGCCTTCCACAGCTACGACGAGGTCTGGAAGGCGATGGACGGCCCGCTGGGCACCTATGTCCGCGCGCAGATCGAGAAGGTCGGTCTGCTGACCATGTCCCGCGCCTGGGACAACGGCTTCCGCAACGTGACGACCTCCACCCGGCCCGTGAAGGCGCCCGAGGACCTCAAGGGCATGAAGCTGCGCGTGCCGGCGGCGCCCATGCTGTCCTCGCTTTTCACCGCCCTGGGTGCCAGCCCGACGCCGATCAACTTCAACGAGGTCTATTCGGCCTTGCAGACGAAGCTGGTGGAAGGCCAGGAGAACCCGCTGGCCATCATCGCGACGGCGCGTCTGTACGAAGTGCAGAAGTACTGCAGCATGACCGGCCACGTCTGGGATGCCTACTGGATCCTCGGCAACCGCCGTGCCATGGAGCGCCTGCCCAAGGACATTCAGGAAGTCGTGCGCCGCGAACTCGACAAGGCCGCGCTGGACGAGCGCGCCGATATCGCTGCGCTCAACGGCTCGCTGCGCGATGAGCTGGCGGGCAAGGGCGTGCAGGTCATCGAGCCGGACAAGAACGCATTCAAGGCCGCGCTGGCCAAAGGCACCTTCTACAAGGATCTGCGCGCCAAGTTCGGCGATGAAGCCTGGAAGCTGCTGGACGGCAGCGTCGGGGGACTGGGATGAGCGCGATGCTGCTGGACGTCACGCCCGTTCGGGTGTCGGAGGGCGGATGGCTGGCACGTGCGGACGCCTGGCTCGGCCACCTGGTCGAGGCGCCGGCCGCCGTGCTCGTGGTGGCGGAGGTGCTGGTCCTGCTGGCGGGTGTGATCTCGCGCTTCGTCTTCGACAGCCCCATTCCGTGGACCGACGAGCTCGCGTCGATCCTTTTCCTCTGGCTGGCCAACCTCGGGGCCGCCGTGGCACTGCGGCGCGGCACGCACATGCGCACCACTGCACTCGTCTCGCGCTGGAGCGAACGGGCCCAGGCCCGCGCCGAGGTGCTGGCCATCGCGCTGCCCTGCCTGTGGCTGCTGATGCTCATCGTGCCGATGGCCGAATACGCCCAGGACGAATGGGTGGTGCAGACGCCGGCGCTGTCCTGGCCCAACACCGTGCGTGCCGCGGCGGTGCCGGTGGGCTGCGTCTTCATGATCGGCATGTGCGTGCTGCGGCTGGCGCGCCGAAGTCTGGCGGACGTGCTGGCCGTCTCGGCCGCCATCGCTGCGATGGCCGTCGCGCTGTGGCTGGGGGCCGACTGGCTGCAGTCCATCGGCAACTGGAACCTGGTGATCTTCTTCGCCGTGCTGCTCGGCGGCGGGGTGCTGTTGGGCGTGCCCATTGCGTTCTGCTTCGGCATGGCCACGGTGGCCTTCCTGCTGACCGTCACGTCGACGCCGCTGTCGGTGGTGGCCGGACGCATCGACGAGGGCATGAGTTCGCTCATCCTGCTGGCGGTGCCGCTGTTCATCCTGCTGGGGCACCTGGTCGAGATGACGGGCATGGCCAAGGCGATGGTGGACTTTCTCGCCTCGCTGCTGGGGCATGTGCGCGGGGGTCTCAGCTACGTGCTGCTGGGCGCCATGCTGCTGGTGTCGGGCATCTCGGGTGCCAAGACGGCCGACATGGCCGCCGTTGCACCGGTGCTGCTGCCCGAGATGAAGAAGCGCGGCAACCACGAAGGCGAGCTGATCTCGCTGCTGGCTGCCTCCGGCGCGATGGCCGAGACCATCCCGCCTTCGCTGGTGTTGATCACCATCGGCTCGGTAGCCGGCGTTTCGATCAGCGCGCTGTTCACGGGCGGCATCCTGCCCGGCGTGGTGCTCGCCGTGCTGCTGGCCCTGCTGGCGCGCCTGCGCAGCGCCGAGATTGCCCACGGTCTCCAGCGGGCGCCCATCGGCGTGGTTGGCCGCACGCTGCTGGTGGCGCTGCCAGCGCTGCTGCTGCCCGTGCTCATTCGCACGGCAGTCGTGGAGGGCGTGGCGACGGCCACCGAGGTGTCGACCATCGGCATCGCCTATGCGGTGGTGGCCGGCCTTCTGATCTACCGCCGCTTCGACTGGCGTCGGCTCTATCCGATGCTGGTCGATACCGCCGCGCTGTCAGGCGCCATCCTGTTCATCATCGGCACGGCCACGGGCATGTCCTGGGCGCTCACGCAGTCCGGCTTCTCGCATGGCCTGGCGGCCATGATGAGCAGCGTGCCGGGCGGCAAGTACGGCTTCCTGCTGGTTTCTATCGCGGCCTTCGTGGTGCTCGGCAGCGTGCTGGAGGGCATTCCGGCCATGGTGCTGTTCGCCCCGCTGCTGTTTCCGGTGGCCAAGGCCATCGGCGTGCACGAGGTGCACTACGCCATGGTGATCATCCTGGCCATGGGCATCGGCCTTTTCGCCCCGCCTTTTGGCCTGGGCTACTACGCGGCCTGCACCATCGGCCGCGTGAACCCCGATGTGGCCGTGCGCCGCATCTGGCCCTACCTGGGGGCTCTGCTTGCCGGTCTGCTGATCGTCGCCTTTGTGCCCTGGTTTTCCATCGGGCTGCTGGGCTGATTGCCCGCAGCCGTCCTTTTCATCCTTGAGAACTCTCATGTCTGACCTGACGAACAACTTGCGCGAGCGGGCCTACCGCATCCGCCGCTACGCCCTGCGCATGGGCGAGGTGCAGGGCCAGGGCTACATCGGCCAGGCCCTGGGCTGGGCCGATGTGCTGGCCGTGGCCTACTGCCATGCCATGAAGCAGCGCCCCGGCGAGCCCGAGTGGGAGGGCCGCGACCGCTTCCTGCTCTCGCATGGCCACTACGCCATCGCCCACTACGCCGCCCTCATCGAGGCCGGCGTCATCGACGAGGCCGAACTCGAGACCTACGGCAGCGACGACAGCCGCCTGCCCATGTCCGGCATGGCCACGTACACGCCCGGCATGGAGATCTCCGGCGGCTCGCTCGGCCAGGGCTTGGTCATCGGCGTGGGCATGGCCCTGGGCCTGAAGCACAAGCGCAACCCCGCCTTCGTCTACAACAGCATGAGCGACGGCGAACTCGACGAGGGCTCCACCTGGGAGGCCGCCATGGCCGCCGCCCACCACCGCCTGGACAACCTCATCTGCCTGGTCGACATCAACAACCAGCAGGCGGATGGCCCCTCCAGCAAGGTGCTGGGCTTCGAGCCCCTGGCCGACAAGTGGGCTGCTTTCGGTTGGCATGTGCAGCGCGTCAACGGCAACGACCTGCCCGCCGTGCTCGCCGCCTTCGACGCCGCGCGGGACTTGGCCGAAGCCAAGCCGCGCGTCATCCTCTTCGACACCCTCATGGGCAAGGGCGTGCCCTTCCTGGAGCAGCGCGAGAAGAACCACTTCATCCGCGTCGATCCCCCCGAATGGCAACAGGCGCTGGCCATCCTGGACGCCGGCCGTCCCACCCCCGCCACCCAAGGAGCCGCAGCATGAGCCAGGCCGTCGCAGAAAAGAAGCCCCGGCTGACCACGTCGGCCATGATCGCCTCCATCGCCTCGGAGGGGCAGCGCACCAAGGCGGCGCCCTTCGGCAAGGCGCTGGTCGAGTACGCCGCCAGCCGACCCGAGGTGTTGGGCCTGACGGCCGATCTGGCCAAGTACACCGACCTGCATCTGTTCGCCCAGGCCTACCCGGAGCGCTTCTTCCAGATGGGCATGGCCGAGCAGCTGCTGATGGGTGCGGCCGGCGGCATGGCCAAGGAGGGCTGCGTGCCCTTCGCCACCACCTATGCGGTGTTCGGCACGCGCCGGGCCTACGACTTCATCCATCAGGTAATCGCCGAGGAGAACCTGAACGTCAAGATCTGCTGCGCGCTGCCGGGCCTGACCACCGGCTACGGCCCGAGCCACCAGGCCACCGAGGACCTGGCGATGATGCGCGGCGTGCCCGGGCTGACCATCGTGGATCCGTGCGATGCGCTGGACATCGAGCAGGCGGTGCCGCAGATCGCCGAGCATCCGGGCCCGGTGTACATGCGGCTGCTGCGCGGGCAGGTGCCGCTGGTGCTCGACGAGATCGAGGGCTACCGCTTCGAGTTGGGCAAGGCCAGGATGCTGCGCGAGGGGGCTGACGTGCTGGTGATCTCCAGCGGCATCATGACCATGCGCGCCCTGGAAGTGGCGGTCGATCTGCAGCGCGACAACGTGGGGGTGGCGGTGTTGCACAGCCCGACGATCAAGCCGCTGGACGAGGCGAGCATCGTGGCGGCGGTGGGCGCGAAGCCGCGGCTGGTGGTGGTGGCCGAGAACCACTCGGTGGTGGGCGGGCTGGGCGAGGCGGTGGCCTCGGCGCTGCTGCGCCACCGGGTGCAGCCGGCGGGCTTCCAGCTGGCGGGGTTGCCCGATGCCTTCCTGGACGCCGGTGCGCTGCCCACGCTGCACGACCGCTACGGCATCAGCCGCGAGGCCCTGGGCGCGCGCATCAAGGGCTGGCTCGGCTGAGCTTCCTGCGCCGCCGCGCGGCCTGGTGCCGCGTGCGATTGCGCGGTCGACAGGGGCCGTCCGGGGCACTGGACGGCCCCTTCCATCTTCCAGGCCGATGGTCGCCATCGAAAGATATGGGCTGCCGCAGCGCCCGCCTTCTTCCTACATTCTTGCCGCCGCCCCGCCCGCGAAAGGCGTTGCCTGTCGCCAGCGGGGCCGGCTGACCAAAGGCAAACACCATGAATGAATCGAAGCAATGCGTGGCCATCCTGGGTGCAGGACCCGGCCTCGGCCAGGCGCTGGCCCGCGAATACGGAATAAGAGGCCATGCCGTCGCGCTCGTCGCACGCCGGATCGAGCCGCTGCAGGCGCTCTGTGCGGATCTCGCCCAGGAAGGCATCGAGGCGGCCGCGTTTTCGGCGGACTTCCGCCCCTCGGCTGACAACATGCAGCGCCTGTTCGCGGCGATCCGCGGACGCTTCGGCGAGGTCCATGCGCTGTACTACGGCCCCAACGCGCCCGAGGCCTTCACCGCCGCGGCCACGCTGACCGTGGCCGACGTGCAGGACAAGATGGACCTGTTCCTCTACGGGCTGATGGATGCCGTGGCCCAGGTGCTGCCGGACATGCGCCGACGGCAGGCGGGCAGCATCCTGGTGGGCCTGGGCGGCTCGGCCATCCACGGCATGCCGTACATGAGCGGGCCCGGTCCCGCGCTGGCCGCGGCGCGCAACTACCTGCACTCGCTGCATGGCGAAATGGCGCGCGAAGGCATCCATGTCGGCATGCTGGTGCTTTCTGCCGTGATCCGCCAGAGTGGCTGGCATACCGCCATGGCGTCGGGTGCCGTCCGCTTCGACCTGCCGCCGGGTTTCTCGATTCCCGAGATCGAACCCCACGAACTCGCCGCGCGGTTGCTGGCCTTCGCCGACGCACGGCAGGCGGCCGAACTGATCTACCCGCCCATGCCCTGAGGAGTGGCTCCGGGCGCTGCCGGGTCCGCATCCACCGCCTTGGCGCTGCGCTTGAATTCGTCCAGCAGCCAGCGGCCCGCCGGGCCCGGCGGCGAGTCGGTGCGGTAGAAGGCGGCCAGCGACATGCTGACGTTGGCGCGCGATTCCTCGAACTCCAGCGCGACCAGACGCCCGGCCTGCAGGTCCGCCTGGATCACCGGCAGCGGCATGCCGCCCCAGCCCAGGCCGGCCTTCAGGAAGGCATGCTTGGCGCCAAGGTCCGAGGTGCGCCAGGTCAGGGGCGAGATGACGCCTGCATCCACCTGGTTCGGGAGGCGCGAGCGGTCGCTCAGCACCAGTTGCACATGTTCCTGGAGCAGCCGCGTAGGCAGTGGCTGTGGGTGCTGCGCCAGCGGATGCGAGGGGGCAGCCACCATCAGGTAGGGCACGGCCATCAGGTGCTCGCTCGTCAACTCCGGATGCGGCGACAGCAGTGGCGCGCGGATGCCGAAGGAACTGCGCCCCTCGATCACCGGTTCGATCACGGCGCCCATGCCTTCCACCGAGATGGTCAGCGGCGTGCGCGGGAACTGCCGGTGGAATGCGGCCACGGCCCGGGTCAGCACTTCGGTGGGCAGAAAGACATGCGCCACGATGTTCAGCGCCGGCTCCAGCCCGGCCTCCATCTCCTTGGCCCGAGCCTTGAGTCGGTCCATGTCGCTGGCCACCAGCCGTGCATCCACCAGCAGCGCGCGCCCGGCGAGCGTCAGGGTGGGGCGGCGGTGCGTGCGGTCGAAGAGCCGGACGTTCAATTGGCCCTCCAGGTTGGCCAGGGTCTGGCTGACCACCGACTGGGCGCGTCCCAACTGACGGCCGGCGGCCGAGAAGCTGCCGGTGTCGGCCGCCGCAATGAAGGTGCGCAGTTGGTCAAGGGTGACGGCGTCCAACATATCGTTCGATGCGATGGTATTTATCGAAAAATATAGTCTACACAGATCAATCGGCGTTTCTTATCGTCCAGCTCATCCTCAACTCCCACCAGCTTGGACCCCGACATGAATCTGCTGCACATCGACTCCAGCATCCTTGGCGACCACTCGGTCAGTCGTGAGCTTTCCGCCAAGGTCGTGGCGCATCTCAAGGCCGCCAACCAGGACATCCAGGTCACGCGTCTGGATCTGGGCGAGACGCCTTTGGCCCACCTGGGCAAGGCCCACATCGCTGCCCAGCACGGCGGCCCGGTCTCCGCCGAGCTGCAGGCCGACCTGGCCGCTGGCACGCGCGCGCTCGACACCTTCCTCGACGCCGACCTCGTGGTCATCGGCGTGCCCATGTACAACCTGGGCATCCCCTCGCAGCTGAAGGCCTGGTTCGACCGCATCTGCGTGGCGGGCAAGACCTTCCAGTACAGCGACAAGGGTCCCGCCGGCCTCTGTGGCGGCAAGAAGGTGATCATTGCCTCGGCCCGCGGCGGCATCTTCAGCGAAGGCACGCCGATGGCGTCGTTCGATCACCAGGAAACCTACCTGCGCACGATCTTTGGCTTCCTGGGCGTGCAGGACATCCGCTTTGTCCGCGCCGAAGGCGTGGCCATGGGCGAAGCGTTCAAGAGCCAGGCGTTCGACAGCGCCGGACAGGACATCGCGCGGCTGGCAGCCTGAGCGCGCGACCGCCGCCCGAGACCCCCCTTACTTGCCCCAAGGACGTGTCCATGACCACGGAAATCCTGTTCCTGGGGGAGGGCCGCCGCATGGCCTCCCCAGGTTTCTCGGTGCAGAGCTTCGTCTTGCACGAACGCGGACTCGCTTCGTCGCCGATCCTGAACTTCGACGACTTCCGTGTCGGTGAGCGCGCCTTCGGTCCGCATCCGCACGCGGGCTTCTCGGCGGTGACCTACCTGTTCGAGGACTCCGAGGGCGCGGCGCGCTCCCGGGACTCGCTGGGCAACGACATCGTGGTCGGACCGGGCGGCATCGTCTGGACCCAGGCAGGCCGCGGCGTGATGCACCACGAGCTGCCGGCCGATCCGGCCCGGTCGCTGCATGGCGCGCAGATCTTCGTGAACCTGAGCGCCGCCCGCAAGACCATCGTGCCGTCCGTGATGTGGCTCGACGGCAAGGACGTGCCCAGGTGGCAGAACGGCCGGGGCGACCAGATCCGGGTGGTGGTCGGCCGCTACGGCGAGGTGGCCTCCGCGCTAGTGCCTGCCGAGCCGTTCACGCTGCTCGACGTGGCGCTTCGCAAGGGCGTGGACATTCCGCTGATGGCCGGGCAGTTCGGCCTGTTCTATGCGCAGTCGGGCGAGGTAGGCCTGCGTGCCGACGGCGGCGATGCCGTCGTCGAACTGCAGGCGGGCGAGGCTGCGGCCGTGCGTGGCGGCGGCATCGTGCAGCTGCAGGGCCGTCCCGGTGGTCGGGTGCTGGTGCTGGCCGCCAAGGAGATCCACGAGCCGGTTGTGGCCCGCGGCCCCTTCATCATGAACAACGCCGATCAGATCGTTGCCGCGGTCCGGCGCTTCGAGGCGGGCGAGATGGGCCGGCTCGCCTCGCCCGTGCCGCTCCAGGCGGATGTCCCACCATTGATTCTTTGAGGAGAAGCCGTCATGCCACGCCAGAAAGAAGCCGCCGATTGCAAGGCCAGTCCCGGGACGATCGTGCCGGTCGTCGATGCCCGCCGATGCGAAGGCAAGGGCGACTGCGTCACCGTGTGCCCCTTCGACGTGTTCGAGGTCGGGCGCCTGCCGGACGACGTGTTTGCCCAGATGCCGGCGCTCATCAAGTTCAAGCTCTGGGCGCATGGGCGGCGCACCGCGTTCACGCCCAATGCCGACGCCTGCCAGGCCTGTGGGGCCTGCGTGGCCGCCTGCCCGGAAAAGGCCATCACGCTCAAGCGCGCAGCCTAGGGATGCGCTTCACGAAGCGATCGACAACCTTCGCAGATGCCCAAAGTGTCCGCATTCGCGAGGAGCATCCCTAGGACTGGCCGGACTGGCCCCGGCCCCGCGCCCGGCAATCGCCTGGCGAGCAATCGAAATGCGCCTTGAAGCGGGTTGAGAAGTTGCAGGCGTGCCTGTAGCCGACGGCCGTGGCAATGCTGGAGATCGACATGTCGGTGTCGACGAGAAGGCGGTGGGCCTCGTCCATGCGTTGCCCGTGCATGAACGCGGTGACGGACATGCCGTACATCTGCTTGAAGCCGTAGAAAAGCTTGGTCCGATTGATGCCCACGCGCCGGCTGAGCCTGGGGATGTCGGGTGCAGCGGCGATGGATCGGGTCAGTATTTCCCTGGCCGACCGGATGGCGGCGCGATCGCGTTCGCTCATGCGGCCAGGACGCTGCTGTGGGGCACTGACCAGATCGCCCAGGGCGAGAATGAGCATCTCCTGGGCCTTGATGGCGACGAATGCGGATCGCAACTCCCAGGGGAGCCGTCGAGCGATCAATTCGCTGGCCGTCTGTCGCAATTCGGGCCCATACCGGACGGGATGATGGTGTGCGCCCGGTGTGTGCGCCGCCTCCTCCCATCGAAGCTGATCCGGCAGCTGAACACCGAACTGAGCGGGGAGCCATTCCGGCCGAACGGCAATGCTGATGAAGCTCTGGCGCTTCTGTGCCGCGATGCACTCCTGCATCACCTGATCCGGGCGTGCGATCAACACACCAGCGGGGCTGTCCGCGATGTCACCGAACGGATCATCTCGCAGCCAGGTCTGAACGGACAGCTCGCTTCCGAAATGAAAGCGGATGAACCCGTCGTCGGCGATCTCATAACGCCTGCCCGTTCCGAATGTGCAGTGGGAGACGACGACGCGCATGTCGGGCGTGTGCAGGTATTCGAGGGTGCCCTGGCCTGCGTCGGCCCCCAGATCCAGCGTGCCGAACTCGGCATTGCGCCGGCGATCCACGACTACGCCGGTTTCGTTCAGACCGAGCACCTCGGCCAACTGCGAGAAGCGTCCCCAGGTGAAGCGGGCCATGTTGCCTGGTCTCGCGTTTCCTGCCGCGTGACCTGGGGCCGTGGCCCCCGCCTTGCGTTGCGATGTGGGAGGCGCTGTCAGTGGTTCCGTCATAAATGTCAAAGACAAAGTTTTCCCTGCGGACGCAAAAGAAAGTGCTTCCGCGGCGTGCGTATTCTGCGGGCCACTCATCTTCGGACGTGTGGTTTCGGACAGCCGCAACAAGACAGCACAGCCGGGCTTCCATCCCGAGTCCACGCCACGCTTCCGGACTCTTCAGCATCGAGAACAGGAAGCGGGCATGTCGAACAGGATCATCGTCAAGAGGTCGAATTTCCAGCGCGGCGGTCGCCCGCCATTTCAGGCATCGGCCAGTTGCATTGCATTGGCTGTCTGGGGTGCGCTGCTGGGGCAGGCCGCGCATGCGGACAGCGTCTACTGGAATGGTCCCGCCAGCGGCAATTGGTTTCTCGACAGCAACTGGGTGTGGGACAACCATCACCCCGGGTCCGCCGATTCGGCGCGTATCGATTCGGCTGGCCCGCAGATCCAGTCCGGTGAAACGGGGACGGTCGACGCGCTCCTGATCGGCATTGTCAACACCGGCAACCTGAACGTCGCTGGCACCTTGAACTCCGGGTCCGTCACGCTGGGCTACAACGCCGGTGCTTCGGGGTCGATCCGGGTCTCCGGCGGAAGCTGGACGAACACCGGCGCACTTTTCATCGGCGAAGGCGGAACCGGCCTCGTGAACATCACGGCGGCAGGAACCGTGACCAGCGCGTCGGCGCAAGTCGGCCATGCCAGCGGCAGTTCGGGCACCGTCGTCGTCGATGGCCCCGGATCCCGCTGGCAACTGGGTTCGGGCAATCTGGACATCGGCGTCGGCGGCACCGGGTCGCTGTCGATCCTCAACGGTGGTTCGGTGACATCGGGCAATACGACGATCGGCACCGACGCCACCGGCACTGGCCAGGCGCTGGTTTCCGGAGCCGGCAGCAGTTGGGCCAGCACAGGCAACCTCTATGTCGGCAATGCCGGACAGGGCACGCTCACGATCAAGGATGGCGGCAGCGTCAGCGCCGTCGGCGGCTATGTGGCGACATTGGACGGATCCAATTCGCGTCTCGAAGTCACGGGCGCGGGATCTGCGCTGGCTCTGTCCGGCTCGTTCATCGCCGGCTATGAAGCGGGCTCGACCGCCACCGTCGATCTCGGCGAGGGCGGCCGTATCCGGGCGCTGCAGGGGACGCTGGGCGACCTGGCCGGCTCCACTGGATCGATGAGCGTTTCCGGAGCAGGCTCGGACTGGTCGGCGGTCGTCGACGACAGCATCGCCTATTCCGGCTACATGAATGTCGGTCGACTCGGCCGCGGCACCCTCAGCGTGACCGACGGCGGCTCCGTGACCGGCTATCGGCTTTACATCGGCAACGAAGCCGGATCCGAGGGCAAGGTGACGCTCAGCGGCAGCGGCTCGCAGATCCGGATGGACAGCAATCTCTACGTCGGGGCAGAAGGCAAGGGCGAACTGACGCTGTCCGACGGCGCGCAGATCCATGCCGCGGCGGTGAAGGTGGGCTACCTGGCGGGTTCGACGGGCGTGCTCAACATCGGCGCGGCCGCGGGCGAGGCCGCTGCGGCCGCCGGCACCATCGACGCCGCCCAGATCGTGCTCGGTGACGGCGACAGCCGGCTGGTGCTGAATCACACCACGGCCGGCTACGTCCTTGCGCCGGACATCGTCGGCAATGGGCAGGTGATCGTGTCGAGCGGCGAGAACACCTTCACCGGCAACAACACCTACGCCGGCGGCACCACCCTCTCGGGTGGAACGCTGACCGGGACGGCGACCAGCTTCGGCACCGGGGCCATCGTCGACAACGCCGCGCTGGTGCTCGACCAGGCGGCGAATGCGACCTTCGGCAATGTCATCTCCGGCAACGGCACGCTGACGAAGACAGGGGCCGGCACATTGGACCTGACCAGCGACTCGTCCTCCTTCAGCGGTGCGACGATCATTGCCGCCGGCGAGCTCAAGGTGAACGGGTCGATCGCGGCTTCGGCCGTGCAGGTGCAGCCGGGTGCCCGGCTCTCGGGTTCCGGCACCGTGGGGAGCCTGACAGCGCTTTCCGGCTCGACCATCGCCCCGGGCAACAGCCCTGGAACCCTCTCGGTTGCAGGCAACTACCACCAGGCCGGCGGCGCGACGTACGACGCCGAGGTGATCCCCGGCAGCGCGACGTCCGACCGCATCGCGATCAACGGCACGGCTGCAATCGACAACGGGGCGATCCTCAACGTGCGGAAATACGGGTCGTCCGGCGCCTACGCGCTCGATGATCGATACACGGTGCTGACCGCCAACGGCGGGGTGACCGGCACCTACACGCTGACCGGCGACACGGCGATTTCCGCCTTCTACGCACTGGCGGCCGACTATGACGCCAATCACGTCTATCTCGAAGCGAAGCAGACCCGCACCTTCGCAAGCGCCGCTGCGACTGCAAACCAGGCAGCAACCGCGGCGGGTCTGCAGAGCCTGCCGACGCACGGCGCCCTTCGAGCGGCCATCGGGAATCTCCAGACCGACGCGGAAGCGCGCGTGGCCTTCGATCAGCTTTCTGGCGATCTTTATTCGACCATCAAGGGCGCGATGATCGAGGACAGCCGACTGGTGCGGCTCGCGGCCATCGAGCGTTTGTCCTCGGCTTTCGGCGGCGTCGCCCCACAGGCGGGACCGACCGCCGCCACCGGGGGCGCCAACGGGCTCACCGTGTGGGCGAACAGCCATGGCAGCTGGGGTCATGCCGACGGCAATGGCAATGCGGCATCGCTCACCCATGACACCAGTGGCTTCGTCATCGGCGGGGATGTACGCATCCTGGATGGCGCCCGCTTCGGTCTGCTGGCGGGTTACAGCCGCGCCACCTACGACACGGACGGTCGCAATGCCACCGGCTCATCCGACAACTACACCCTGGGCAGCTACGGCGGCACGCAGCTCGGCGCGCTCGGCATCCGCGTCGGGACCACGTACACCTGGAGCGACGTCAGCACCCAGCGGAACGTTGCCTTCACCGGCTTCGCCGATCGGCTCTCGGGCGCGTACCACGCCGGTGTCTTGCAGGCCTTTGGCGATGTGGGCTATCGCATCGATGTCGGTTCGGCCCAGGTGGAGCCCTTCGCCGGCCTTGCCTATATGAGGGTACATAGCGAAGGTTTTACCGAAAGGGGCGGACTTTCCGCGCTGACGGCGAGCAGCGGCCATGATGATGTGACCTACTCGGCCCTGGGCCTGCGTGGCGCGAACGACTTCACCCTCGGCAATCGCACGCTGACGGTCAGCGGCTCGGTCGCGTGGCGGCATGCGTGGGGCGATACCGACCTGGGAAGCACGTTGAACTTCGCGGGTTCCAACGCATTCGGCATCTCCGGCCTGCCGATCGTCAAGGATGCTGCAGTGATCGAGGCGGGACTGTCCACGAAGGTCCAGACAAATGTCTCGCTCCGCCTCGCCTACACCGGTCAGCTTGCCAGCCGCGCCAGGAGCAATGGCGTGCGCGCGACCCTCAACGTGGCGTTCTGAGGCGAGCGGCACGCCACGGGCCGGGGCGACGGCACCCGGCTTCAGCGCGGCGCCTGCGCCACCACGGGCTCGGAGCGCTCCGACCAGCCACCCCCCAGCGTGCGGTAGAAGGTCACCAGGTTCGTCATCTGCGACAGCTGCGTGCCGATGAGGTTCTGCTGTGCGGCGTAGAGCGACAGCTGCGAGCTCAGCACGGTCAGGTGGCTGTCCACGCCGGCCTTGAACCTGGCCTGCGAGAGGCGGTAGCTGTCGGCGTTGGCCTCCACCAGCGCGCGCTGGGCGTCGAGCTGGCGCGACAGCGCGCCGCGCTGCACGAGTGCATCCGACACCTCGCGGAAGGCGGTCTGGATCGCCTTCTCGTACTGGGCCTGGGCGATGTCGCGGCTTGCCTTGGCCGCGGCCAGATTGGCGCGGTTGGTGCCTGCATCGAAGATGGGCACGCTGATCTGGGGCGCGAAGGTCCAGGCGCCCGAGCCGGCCTTGAACAGGTGCGACAGTTCGCTGCTGGCCGTGCCGGCCGAGGCCGTCAGGCTGATGCGCGGGTAGAAGGCCGCACGGGCGGCACCGATGTACGCATTGGCGGCCTTGAGGTCGTGCTCGGCCTCCACGATGTCGGGCCGGCGCTGCAGCAACTGCGAGGGCAGGCCGGGCGGGATGGTCGCGAGCTGCCCTTCGGTCAGGTCGGCCGCAGCCAGGAGCGAATCGGGCAGCAGCGCGTCGGGCACCGGCGCGCCGATCAGCAACACCAGCGCGTTGCGGTCCTGCGCCACCTGCGAGGTGTAGCTTTCGACGTCGACGCGGGCGGTCTCCACGCTGGTGCGTGCCTGGCTGACGGTGAGCGCGGAGGCCTGGCCGAGGTCCTGCAGGCGCCGTTGCAGGGCGAGCGCCTCGCTCTGGTCCGCCAGGGTCTGGCGTGCCAGGGTCAGCCGGTCCTGGTCGGCGGCGAGCGTCAGATAGGCGGTGGCCACCTCGGACACCAGCGTCACCTGCGTGGCGCGCCGGGCCTCGCTGGTCGACAGGAACTCCTGCAGTGCCTGTGCGCTCAGGCTGCGCACGCGGCCGAACAGGTCCAGCTCGTAGGCGCTGATGCCCAGCGATGCGCTGGACTGGTGGGCGATCAGCACATCGCCCGTCGAGGACAGGTCGGCCGGCGTGCGGCTGCCGGTGCCGCTGGCCGTCGCGCTGACCGTGGGCAGACGCGCCGCATCCTGCACCTGGTACTGGGCGCGGGCCTTCTCGATGTTGAGCACCGCGACGCGCAGGTCGCGGTTGTTGGCCAGGCTCATGGCGATGAGCTGCTGCAATTGCGGCGAGCGGAACACGTCGCGCCAGCCGATGTCGGCCACGGCCTGGTCGGCAGCAGTGCCGGCGGCGCCGGCGTCCCCGGCGTAGGCGTCCTGCACGGGCAGGGCGGGCCGCTCGTAGGCCGGCATCAGGCTGCAGCCGGCCAGGGCCGCGGCCAACGCCACGGGGGCGAGGGTGAAGGCGATGCGGCGCATCTCAGGTTCCTTCGGCCGGCAGGGCACCGGCAACGGGTTGAGGGGACGGATGACGTGGGCCACGGCGTTCCACCGTGCCCAGCACCACCACGAAGAACAGCGGCACGAAGAGGATCGCGAGCACGGTGCCCGAGACCATGCCGCCCACCACTGCAGTGCCCAGCGCGTTCTGCGCGCCGGCGCCGGCACCGTGGCCGAACACCAGCGGCAGCACGCCCAGGATGAAGGCCAGCGAGGTCATCAGGATCGGCCGCAGGCGCAGCCGTGCGCCTTCGAGGGCGGCGTCGACCAGACTGGCGCCACGGGCATGCAGGTCCTTGGCGAATTCCACGATCAGGATGGCGTTCTTCGACGCCAGGCCGATGGTGGTGAGCAGGCCGACCTGGAAGTACACGTCGTTCATCTTCCAGGTGAGCAGGGCGGCCGCCAGCGTTCCCAGCAGCCCCAGCGGCACCACCATGATCACGGACAGCGGGATCGCCCAGCTCTCGTACAGCGCTGCCAGGCACAGGAAGACGAAGAGGATCGACAGCCCGTACAGCAGCCCGGTCTGGCCGCTCGACGCCTTCTCCTGGCGTGAGATGCCGGTCCATTCGAAGCCGAAGCCCGGCGGCAGTTTGGCCACGGCCTGCTCGACGATGGCCAGCGCCTCGCCGCTGGACGCGGTGCCCGGCAGCGCCATGCCCAGGATCTCGCTCGACGGGAAGCCGTTGTAGCGCTCCAGCCGTGGCGAGCCGCTGGTCCAGCGTGCCGTGGCGAAGGCAGAGAAGGGCACCATGGCGCCGCTGGCGTTGCGCACGTACCAGCGGTCGATGTCGCCGGGCTGCATGCGGTAGGGGGCATCGGCCTGCAGCATCACCTTCTTCACACGGCCACGGTCGAGGAAGTCGTTGACGTAGCTGCTGCCCCAGGCGGTGGACAGCGTGCTGTTGATGTCGGCGATGGACAGGCCCAGGGCCTGGGCCTTGTGCGGATCGATGTCGAGCCGCAGCTCCGGCGCGTCCTCCTGCCCGTTGGGCCGCACCGCCACCAGGCGCTTGTCGGCGGACAGTTCGCCCAGCAACTGGTTGCGCGCCTTCATCAGGGCGTCGTGGCCGAGGTTGGCTCGGTCCTGCAGCATCAGGTCGAAGCCGGTGGCGTTGCCCAGCTCGGCCACGGCGGGCGGCGAGAAGGCGAAGACCCGTGCGCCACGCAGCGTGTTGAAGTACATCGTCGCCTTGGTCGTCACGGCCGAGACGCTCAGCGCCTCGCCCTGGCGTTCGTCCCATGGCTTGAGCTTGACGAAGGCCATGCCGGTGCTCTGGCCGCTGCCGGCAAAGCTGAAGCCGTTGACCGAGAACACGCCGTCGACCGCATCCTTCTGGTCGACGAGCAGGTGATGTTCCACCTTGCGCAGCACCTCGTCGGTCCGCGCGCTGGTGGCGCCGGGCGGCAACTGCACCAGGATGAAGGCCGAGCCCTGGTCCTCGTCCGGCAGGAAGCCCGCCGGCACCTTCAGGAACACGGCCACCACGGCCGCCGTCATCACGGCGTACAGCACCATGTAGCGCCAGCCCTTGCGCAGCACATGGCGCACCACGCCCTGATAGCCGCGCTGGCCGCGATCGAAGGTGCGGTTGAACCAGCCGAAGAAGCCCTTGGTGGCCAGCGCATGATCGCCCGCCACGGGCTTGAGCAGCGTGGCGCACAGCGCGGGCGTGAGCACCATGGCCACCAGCACCGACAGCGTCATGGCCGACACGATGGTGATGGAGAACTGGCGGTAGATCACGCCGACCGAGCCGCCGAAGAAGGCCATGGGCACGAACACCGCCGCCAGCACCAGCGCCACGCCCACCAGGGCGCCGGTGATCTGCCCCATGGACTTGCGCGCGGCCTCCTTGGGCGACAGGTGCTCCTCGCTCATGACCCGCTCGACGTTCTCGACCACCACGATGGCGTCGTCCACCAGCAGGCCGATGGCCAGCACCATCGCGAACATGGTCAGCGTGTTGATCGTGAAGCCGAAGACGGCCAGCACGCCGAAGGTGCCCAGCAGCACCACCGGCACCGCGATCGTGGGGATCAGCGTGGCGCGGAAGTTCTGCAGGAAGAGGTACATCACCAGGAACACCAGCACCACCGCCTCGACCAGCGTCTTGACCACCTCCTCGATGGAGATGCGCACGAAGGGCGTGGTGTCGTAGGGCTTCTGCACCTTCATGCCCGCCGGGAAGAACTTGGACAGCTCCGCCATGCGCGTGTCGATGGCCCGGATGGTGTCGAGTGCGTTGGCGCCGGTGGCCAGCTTGATCGCCAGGCCGGCCGCCGGCTTGCCGTTGTAGCGGGCGGTGGAGGCGTAGGACTCGCTGCCCAGTTCGATGCGGGCGACGTCGCGCAGGCGCACCTGGGCGCCGTTGGTCAGCGTGCGCAGCAGCACATCCTCGAACTCGGCGGCCGTCTTCAGGCGGGTCTGCGAGGTGATGGTGGCATTGATCTGCTGGTTGCCCGAGGCCGGCAGGCCGCCGATCTGGCCGGAGGACACCTGGGCGTTCTGCGCCTGGATGGCGGTCTGCACGTCCAGGGGCGTGAGGCCGAAGCTGGCCAGCTTGTCCGGGTTCAGCCAGACGCGCATGGCGTACTGCGAGCCGAACAGCGTGATGTCGCCCACGCCTGCCACGCGGCTGATGGCGTCCTGCACGTTGGCGGCGACATAGTCCGAGAGGTCGGAGCCGGTCATGCTGCCGTCCTCCGAGGTGAAAGCCAGCACGGTCAGGAAGTTGGTGACGGCCTTGGACACCGTCACGCCCTGCTGCTGCACTTCCTGCGGCAGCAGGGCCGTGGCCAGCGAGAGCTTGTTCTGGACCTGCACCTGGGCGGTGTCCGGGTCGGTGCCGTTCTCGAAGGTCAGCGTGATGGTGACGGCGCCCGTGGACTCGCTGGTCGAGCTCATGTAGCTCAAGCGGTCCAGGCCCTTCATCTTCTGCTCGATGACCTGGGTGACGGTGTCTTCCACCGTCTTGGCGGAGGCGCCCGGATAGTTGGCGGAAATGGAGATCGCGGGCGGCGCGATGCTCGGGTACTGCGCGATGGGCAGCGTGAAGACGGACAGCAGCCCGCCCAGCATGACCAGGATCGCCAGCACCCACGCGAAGATGGGGCGGTCGATGAAGAAGCGTGACATGGTGCTCCCCGGGGATCAGCGGGCCGAGGCCGTCTTGGCGGCGGGCGCGGGCGCAGCCGTCCACGGCGTGGTCTTGACCTCCACGCCGGGCGCGGCGCGCTGCAGCCCGTCGACCACCAGCACGTCGCCCGCCTGCAGGCCCGAGCGGACCACCCACTGGTCGCCCATCTCACGGCCGGTCTCGATCATGCGGCGCTGCAGCTTGTGCTGCTCGCCGACCACATAGACCATCGGCCGGCCGCCCCCGTCGCGCACCACCGCCTGCTGCGGCACCATCAGCGCGTCGCTCTTTACGCCCTGCTGGAGCACGGCACGCACGTACATGCCGGGCAACAGCACGCCCTGCGGGTTGGGGAAGAGGGCGCGCAGCGTGATGGCACCCGTCGAGGTGTCGACCGTGATGTCGGAGAACTCCAGCTTGCCTTCCAGCGGATAGTCGCTGCCGTCCTCCAGCAGCAGCCGCACGCGCGCGGCGCCGGCGGCGCCGGTCTGCAGGTCGCCGCGGGCCATGGCCTGGCGCAGTTGAAGCAGGTCGGCGCTGGACTGGGTGACATCCACGTAGATCGGATCGAGCTGCTGGATGGTGGCCAGCGCCGTCGACTGGTTGGCGGTGACCAGGGCGCCGGGCGTCACGGACGACTTGCCGATGCGGCCGGAGATCGGTGCCTCGATGCGCGCATAGGCCAGGTTGATGCGGCTGGTCTCGACATTGGCCTTGGCGGAGGCCACGTCGGCCTCGCCCTGTTCCAGCGCCGCGGCCGCATCGTCGTAGTCCTGCTGGCTCACCGCCTTGATGGCCACCAGTTCCTTGTAGCGCTGGGCTTTGAGCCGGGTGGTGGTCAGGCTGGCGCGCGCCTTGGCCAGCGCCGCGACGTTGGCGTCGTACTGCGCCTGGTAGGTGGCGGGGTCGATCTGGTAGAGCGTCTCGCCGGCCTTGACGTCGCCGCCCTCGCGGAACTTGCGTGCCTTGACGATGCCCGTCACCTGCGGGCGGACGTCCGCCACCAGCGAGGCGGACGTGCGGCCCGGAAGCTCGGTGGTGACGGCCAGCCGCTGCGGCTGCAGCGTGATGACGCCCACCTCCGGCATGCCGGCCGCGGGCGGTGGTCCGCCCGGCGGCTTGCCGCAGGCGACCAGGACGCAGGCGGACGCCAGCGCGACCGCGATGGTCGAGACGAATGTGAGAGAGGGACGCATTGTTTTTCCTCCATGGAAGCGCGGCACCGGCCGTGAGTTCAGTTTTCAATACCGTACCGTACGGTACCGTTAAGACCGCAATGTAGTTTGACGACCCTCGCTCGTCAACCAATAATGAACGGGTGAGTTCGGAAAAGGAATCGAATTGAGGGTCAAGACCAAAGCCAAACGAGACATGCTGCTGCTGGCTGCATCGCAGGTGTTCCGCGAGAAGGGGTTCGAGGGCGCCTCGATGGGGGACATCGCGGCGCGGGCCGCGAGTTCGAAGGCCACGCTGTACGGCTACTTCAGCTCCAAGGACGAGCTCTTCGTGGCCGTGACCATCGCCGCGGCGGAGTCGCACTTCGAGCCGATCTTCGACGCGCTCGGCAAGGAAGACGACGAGTTCGAGCCGGCGCTGCGCCGCTATGGAGAGAAGTTCCTCATCGCCGCCTGCTCGCCCGAGGCTGTCCAGGCGCTGCGCGCCGTGATTGCCGAGGCGGGCCGCAGCGATGTGGGCCGGCAGTTCTACGAGCAAGGACCGAGGAAGGGCGGGCAGGAACTGGCGGCCTTCCTGGAGCTGCACATGCAGCGCGGCAGCCTGCGCCGGTCCGATCCGCACACCGCCGCACAGCACCTGAGCGCACTGCTCGACGCGGAGACGATGCTGCCCCGGATGCTGGGCTTCGAGCAGAAGTGGACCCGGACCCAGTTGCGGACCTGTGCGCGGCGCGCCATCGATGCGTTCCTCAACGGCTATGGAAATCCCGCGCCGGGAACTCCGTCAACGCCGGCACCAGCGGCACCGGCGCCACAGGCAACGCCAGCCGAACCGCCCCCTCCACCGCGCACCACCGCCCCGGCCCGGCGCCGCTGACCGGGCGTCGCGCCCGGGTCGCTCACCTTCTTAGTCGAAGGCGGCAGGCCGTGCGGCTACCAGCGCCCGGTTGCGGCGCCGGTCGGCGGCGATCTCGCGCGCGAAGTCCTCGGCGCTGCCGCCGGCCGGCAGGTTGTGGGCCTCGCGCAGGCGGCGGCGCAGGGTGTCGTCCTGCCGCAGCAGGCGCTCGACTTCCCGGTTGATCCGCTGCACCACCGGCGCAGGCGTGTCCGCGGGCGCGAAGAGCCCGAAGAGCGAGTCGCGGTTGGCTTCCGGGTAGCCCAGCTCGGCCAGCGTGGGCACACCGGGCAGGGCGTCGATGCGCCGCGGCGCGCCGACGGCCAGGGCCTGCAGCCGGCCCTCGGCGATGTACTGCAACTGCTGCGCCGCCACATTGGTCGACAGCACCTCGAACTGGCCGCCCAGCGCATCGGTGAGCTGCGGCCCGCCGCCGTGGTAGGGCACATGCACGATGGACGCGTCGCTGACGGCGCGCACCTGGGCCAGCACCAGGTGGCCGATGGTGGCGACGCCCGAGGTCGCCCAGCGCAGCCGACCCGGGGTCTGCCGGGCCTGGGCGATCAGCGCCTCGAAGCCCCGGCCCGTGAAAGCCGGCGTGCCCACCACCAGAACCGGCGTGTGCATCACGCCGACGACCGGCGCGAAGGCGCGCAGCGGGTCGTAGGGCACGCGGCCGATCAGGGGCTGCAGCGTCAGCGGGCTGATGGCCGAGAAGGCCAGCGTGTGGCCGTCGGCCGCGGAGCGGGAGAGCAGGCCCAGCCCCACGCTGCCGCCCGCACCGGCCCGGTTGTCGACCACCACCGGCACACCCAGCGCCTGCGACAGCGGCTCGGCCAGGGCACGCGCCATGCCGTCGCTCACGCCGCCGGGTGGGTAGACGACGATCAGCCGCAGCGGACGGCGCGGCCAGTCGGGCATTTCGTCGGCGAAGGCAGCGTGACGCGGGCCGACGAGGCCCAGCGCGCAGGCGGCCAGGCCGGCGGCGACGGTGCGGCGAGGCAGGGGGTCGCTCGCGCCCGTCGAGCCGGCGTCGGTGTCGTCCGCGTTGCGCCTGCTGTGCGCAGCGGCGTGCCGGGCCCTCATGGCAGCGCCTTCTTCGTGCGGCGCGGCGACGTGCGTGCCGGAGGGGGGCTCGTTGCGGGCGGAGCCTCCTGCGCGGCCAGCGCCCGCACCAGTGCCGTGAAGCGCTGCGCGGGCAGGTTGTCCTGGTCCGCGCGGGAGACCAGGGTCAGCGGCGCGTCGAGCGCCTCGGCATCGGCCAGGGGCAGGTAGGCGATGGCATGGGCATGCACGCCTTCCATCGAGGCCGGTACCACCGACAGGCCCACGCCCGCGGCGACCAGGTTCAGGTTGCTCATCATGCGTTCCACCTCGGCCACCACCTGCGGCCGCAGCCCGCGCGCATGCGCCAGCGAGAGCAGTTCGGCATAGAGGCCGGGCGCCCCGGCCCGGCGCACCAGGATCAGCGGCTGCGCACACAGTTCGGCCAGCGACAGCTCGCGACCCGCCGTCCGCCCGGCAGCCAGCGGATGTTCGATGGGCAGGGCGGCCAGCACCGGCTCGCGCAGAAGGGTCTCGAAGACCAGCCCCGGCGGTGCCGCCACCGGCACACGCAGCAGGCCGCCATGCAGCCGGCCGGCGGCCAGCGCCTCGGTCAGCTCGGCCGCGTTGTTCTCGCTGATCTGCAGTTCGACATCAGGGTACTGCCGGCGGAATTCGCGCAGCGCCTGCGGCACGAAGCGGTGGGCCGCGGCCGAGCTGGTGAAGCCCACCGTCAGCACGCCGGCCTCGCCGCGGGCTAGCCGGGCCATGCGGGCTTCCATGGCGGCCATGTCCTGCATCAGCCGCTCGGCCTCGACCTGGAAGGCGCGGCCGGCATCGGTCAGCGCCACGCCGCGCGGATGGCGGCGGAACAGGGGCATGCCCAGCTGCCGCTCCAGCGCCTTGATCTGCACGGAAAGCGGCGGTTGCTGGATGCCCAGCTGCTCGGCCGCTCGCGTCATGTGGCCGGTCTGGGCCACGGCCAGGAAGTAGCGCAGTGCGCGTGTCTCCATATCTTTTTGGTATCGGAAGTGCCTGATTATTTTATTTGACCCTAGGTCAGGCGCTGCCTATCGTCCGCCCCGACATCGTTTTACCCAGAGCGGCCCGCAGCCGCCTTTCCGGAGACAGATCACCATGCAGCCCCAGGGCCCTCGCACCGCCATTCCCCGTGCTCCAAGTCCCCGTCCGTGGGGCGCCGTTCTGGGCCTCGGCCTGTTGCTGGCGGCCTGCGGCGGCGGTGGAGGCGGAGGTGGCGGCTTCGCCTTCCTGCCTTCGTCCCCATCGGCCGGCGCGCCGACGCCCGCGCCAGGCGACACGCCGCCGCCGGCCAGCGCACCGCCTGCGGCGCCCACGGTTGACTGCGCGGCACTCGGCGGCCGCAGCCTGCCGGCCAGCGCCATCTCGCTGCCCACCGGCGGCGCCACGGTCACGGCCGCCGTCGCCATTGCGGCCAGCGACCCTGCCAACACGCTGGGCGCCTACTGCCAGCTGCGCGGCAGCATCCAGCCGGTCGACGCCTCCGCCCAGGCCATCCAGTTCGCGGTCAACCTGCCGCTGGCCTGGAACGGCAAGACCATCCAGTTCGGCGGCGGTGGCTTCAACGGCCGGCTGATCGACGGCACCGAGCCCGTGCGCTTCGGCCCGCCAGACCAGGCCGCGCCGCTGGCCATGGGCTATGCCACCTATGGCGATGACTCCGGCCACCAGTCCAGCAGCATCACCGACGGCCGCTTCGCCACCAACGACGAGCAGCTCGCCAACTACGGCGGCCTCACGCTCAAGAAGACGCGCGACGTGGCCCAGGCGCTGGTGCTGGCCTACTACGGCCGCAAGCCGACGAAGGCCTACTTCCTCGGCACCTCGACCGGCGGGCGCGATGCGCTGGCCTACATCCAGCGCTGGCCGGCCGACTACGACGGCGTGATCGCCAACGAGCCGGCGCTCAACTACAGCGGCACGCGGCTGTCGAACGTGGCCGTGGGTCGTGCGCTCTACGCCAACGGCGGCGCGGGCTGGATGAACGTGGCCAAGACGCTGCTGGTGCAGCGCACCGTGCTGCAGGCCTGCGACCGGCTGGACGGTGCGGCCGACAGCATCGTGAGCAACGTGGAGAGCTGCCGCCAGCTCAACAGCGCCATCCTGGCCTCGCTGCGCTGCCCCGGCGGCACGGACGCGGGCGACAGCTGCCTGTCGGACGCCCAACTGGCCACGGTGCGCACGATCGAGTCGCCGCTGGACTTCAGCAGCTACGCGCTGGCCAATGGCGTGACGCGGGCCGGCGGCTACAACCTGCTCGAAGGCGCGCTGGTGGCGGGCCCGTACACCACCCGCGACCTGGGCACGCGCCCCGTGCCCGGCAACCCGGCCACCTCGGCCGACGCCAACATGTACGTCACGGGCGACCAGTGGGTGAAGTACTTCGTCACCCGCGACGCGGCCTTCGATTCGCTGACCTTCGATCCGCTGGCGCCGGGCGCATTCACCTCGCGCGTGACCACCGTGTCGGCCCTGACCGATGCGACCGACCCGAACCTGGCGCCCTTCTTCGCGCGCGGCGGCAAGCTCATCATGCTGCACGGCCTGGCCGACGAGGTGATCAGCCCCAACTCCACCATCGATTACTACAACCGCGTGGTGGCTACCGTGGGCGCGGCCTCCGCGGCGCAAAGCCTGCGCTTCTACACCGTGCCCGGCATGGGCCATGGCACGGGCGTCTTCATTCCGGGCTGGGATTCGCTCAGCGCGCTGGAGGCCTGGGTGGAGAAGGGCCTGGCGCCGGCCACGCCCGTGGCCATGGACACCGTGGCCGGCAGCTACGGGCGCACCCGGCCGCTGTGCCAGTTCCCGGCCTGGCCCAAGTACCGCGGCAGCGGCAGCCTGGACGCCGCCGTCAACTACAGCTGCGTGACCGAGGTTGGCGACCCGCTCGCATGCCAGTACCTGCCGGCCTCGGCCACCACCTACAAGGGCGGCAACATGGCCGGTGAAGAGCTGCGGGTGCAGATCGACCCGGCCACGCTGGCCTACACCGTCACCATCGACGCCAGCAGCCAGCGCGCCGCCGGCACGCAGCGCAGCGGCACGCTGGTGCCGCAGGGCCAGTGCAGTTACACGAGCGGTGAGGGCGGGGCGCTGTTCACCTTCGCGCCGGGCGGGGTGCTGTCGGGCGGTGTCACGCGAGCAGTGGGCGGTGGCTTCGCGTCGCTCGTGGCCTTCCAGACCACCTTCGACAACCGCAGCACGCCCACCGTGTTCAACCCGGTGGCCGCCATCTCCAACGCGGCGGGCGTGCAGCAGGCGGGCGCCGGCGCGGCGACGGGCTATGCGGGCGCGGTGCGGCTGCGCAATGCGGGCACCTTCCAGTACTGCCGCGACGCGACCACCGGCGGCTTCATGGTCTACGACGCCAACTGCACGCAGACCGAGAAGGGCTACCTCGCCTTCAACGGCACGCGCGGCGCCTTCGACGTCTACACCACCGCGCCGACCGGCGGTGCCACCACCACGGGCGGCACCCTGTCGGGCTCGATGGTGATCGGCCTGGTGGGTGGCGCCGCGGTGCCGCTGCACCTGGTGCGCGATGGGTCGGGCAATGTCGGCATGCGTGTGCATGCCACGCAGCAGAGTCTGATTGCCGGCACGGCAGACGGCAGCTACATCGCGGCCAGCAGCAACGGCGACAACCGCGACGCCGCCATCGCCGGCACCAGTCTGCAGCTGGGAAGCGCGAGCGCCACGCTGGTCTTCGACACGCCGGTGCCCGGCGTGGCCACGGCGGGCACCGGCCGGCCGGGCAAGCTGATCTACAACAGCGGCGTCTTCGCCTTTGTCGCCGATCCGGGCGCGAATGCGGCGCTCGAACTTGGAGTCCGTCACTGATGTCCCATTCCTTCCTCATCCGCCCGGCCCTGGTACTGGCGGCGCTCGGCACCGCGGGCCTGGTCGCTGTGGCCGCCCCCGCCGCGGCACGTCCTGCCGAGGAAGCCGCGATGCGCCCGGCCGCAGCCAACGGCCCCTCGCCGGCCACCTGCCCCAAGGCCGTGCCGCAGGATGCCCGCTGCTACACCGGCGCCGACGGCGCAGGCGCCTTCTACTGGATCGCCATCCCCAAGGACTGGAACCGCGTGCTCGTGATGCATGCGCACGGCGGCCCCGAGACCGGCCCGCCTCAGCTCTCGCGCAGCGAGGAGGACCTGACCCGCTGGGCCATCACGGTGAAGGCGGGCTATGCCTGGGCCGGCTCCACCTACCGCCGCGGCGGCTATGGCGTGACCCTGGCGGCCGAGGACACCGAGCGGCTGCGCCGCATCTTCGTGACGCGCTTCGGCCAGCCCCGCCGCACGCTGCTGCACGGGCAGAGCTACGGCGGCGGCGTGGCCTCGAAGGCGGCCGAACTCTATGCGCCCGCTGTCGGCCTCAAGAGCCCCTATGACGGCCTGGTGCTGACCAGCGGCGTGCTGGGCGGCGGCAACACCGCCTACGACTTCCGCCTGGACCTGCGGGTCGTCTACCAGTACGTCTGCCGCAACCATCCGCTGCCTTCGGAGCCGCAGTACCCGCTGTGGCAGGGGTTGCCGCTCGATTCCACACTCACGCGCCAGCAACTGGCCGAGCGCGTGCGCGACTGCACCGGCGTGGGGCTGCCCGCCGCACAGCGTACGCCCGCGCAGGCGGCCCATCTCAAGACCATCCTGACGGCGGTGAAGATCCCCGAGCGGACGCTGATCGCCCACCTCAACTGGGCGACCTGGCTGTTCCAGGACCTGACGCAGAAGCGGTTGGGCGGCCGCAATCCCTTCGGCAACATCGGCGTGCGCTATGACGCGCCGGCGGGCGAGGCCGAGGCGCTCAACGCCGGCGTGCTGCGCTATGCGGCCGACCCCCAGGCCCAGGGTGCCCTGGCGGCGGACAGCCTGCCCACCGGCCGCACTTCGCTGCCCACGGTGACGCTGCATGCCATCCACGACCCGACAGCCTTCGTCGAGCTGGAGGACGCCTACCGTCGCATCCGCACCGCCGCCGGCACCGAAGGGAACCTGGTGCAGGCCTTCGCCGACGAGCGCGAGCACAGCTACCTGAGCGATCCGGAATACCCGGCGCTGTTCGATGCGCTGCTCGCGTGGATCGACCGCGGCGACAAGCCTACGCCCGCCGGGCTGGCCGAGGCCTGTCGCCGGCTGGAGCCGCGCTACGGCACGGCCGGCAAGCCGGGCTGCCACCTGCAGCCCGACTGGCGGCCCCAGCCCGTCGAGGCGCGCGTGCCGCCGCGCTGAGGCGCGCACGGCCCGCCGCCATTCACAGCATCCGCATTCACATCAGGAGACTCGACCATGACCCCCATCTTCCGCCTGGCCGCCGCGGCCGCGGCCGCTTCGTTCGCCCTCGGCGCGCAGGCTGCCGACTTCCCCGATGGCAAGACCATCACCTTCGTCGTGCCCTTCGCAGCCGGCGGCCCGACCGACAAGGTGGCACGCGACCTGGCCGAAGCCATGCAGAAGGCCCTGGGCGCCACCATCGTGGTGGACAACACCGCCGGCGCCGGCAGCACCATCGGCAATGCCAAGGTGGCGCGCGCCAAGAACGACGGGCTGACCCTGCTGGTCACCCACGTCGGCATGGCCACCACGCCGGTGCTCTACCGCAAGCTGAGCTACAACTGGGAAACCGACTTCGAGTACCTCGGCATGATCAACGACGTGCCCATGACGCTGATCGGCAAGCCGCAGCTCGAAGCCAACAACTTCAAGGAGCTGCAGGCCTGGATCGCCAGCAACAAGGGCAAGGTCAACCTCGGCAATGCCGGCATCGGCTCGGCCTCGCACCTGTGCGGGCTGTTGTTCCAGAGCGCGCTGAAGGCCGAGATGACCACCGTGCCCTACAAGGGCACCGCGCCGGCCATCGCCGACCTGATGGGCGGGCAGATCGACCTGCTGTGCGACCAGACCACGAACACCACCGGCCAGATCGAAGCCAAGAAGGTGAAGGCCTATGGCGTGACCACGCTCAAGCGGGTGAACACGCCGGCGCTCAAGGACATCCCGACGCTGGACGAGCAGGGCCTGAAGAACTTCCAGGTGACGATCTGGCACGGCCTGTACGCGCCCAAGGGCACGCCGGCACCGGTGCTCAAGAAGCTCAACGACGCGCTCAAGACCGCGCTGAAGGACCCGGACTTCATCCGCCGCGAGGAAGCCCTGGGCGCCGTGGTGGTGAGCGACAAGCGCAGCGACCCGGCCGAACACAAGAAGTTCGTGCAGGCTGAAGTCGCCCGCTTCGGCCCCGTGATCAAGGAAGCCGGCGTGTACGCCGACTGATCACAGGCCCGCACCAACGACAAGGCCCGCCAGGGATGGCGGGCCTTGTCGTGGGCGTGGCCGGGCGCTGGAGGGCGCGCGCTCGCTTCGTCAGTGGTCGTGGTGCAGGTAGCTCGCCTGACGCGGCAGGCGCAGGCTGACCAGGAAGGCGATGACCATCATCACGGTCACGTACCAGAAGAAGCTCGATTCGATGCCCGCCGATTTGGCCCACAGCGCGGCGTACTCGGCCGAGCCGCCGAAGACGGCATTGCCCACCGCATAGGCCAGACCCACACCCAGCGCACGCACCTCGGGCGGGAACATTTCGGCCTTCACGATGCCGCTGATGGAGGTGTAGAAGCTCACGATGGCCAGCGCCGCCACGATCAGCACGAAGGCCACGTAAGGGCTGTCGGTGTGCTGCAGCGCCGTGAGGATCGGCACCGTGAACAGCGTGCCCAGCGCACCGAACAGCAGCATGTTGTTGCGCCGGCCGATGCGGTCCGACAGCATGCCGAACAGCGGCTGCATGCACATGTAGAGGAAGAGGGCGCCCGTCATCACGTAGCTGGTCGTCTTGATGGGCAGGCCCACCGTGTTGACCAGGTACTTCTGCATGTAGGTGGTGAAGGTGTAGAAGATCAGCGAGCCGCCGGCCGTGTAGCCCAGCACGGTGAAGAAGGCGGCCTTGTGGTGGCGGAACAGCCCGGCCAGCGTGCCGGCCTCCTGGTTCGTTCGCGTCTGCGCGCCCTGTGTTTCGGTGAGCGAGCGGCGCAGCAGCATGGCCACCACCGCGGCGATGGCGCCCACCACGAAGGGGATGCGCCAGGCCCAGGCGCGCAGCTCGGCCTCGGTGAAGATCGTCTCCAGGATCACGATGGTGAGCACCGCCAGCAGCTGCCCGCCGATCAGCGTGACGTACTGGAAGGACGAGAAGAAGCCGCGCTGGCCGCGCAGCGCCACCTCGCTCATGTAGGTGGCGGTGGTGCCGTACTCGCCGCCCACCGACAGCCCCTGGAACAATCGCGCGGCCAGCAGCAGCGCCGGTGCCCAGGCCCCGATCTGCGCATAGGTGGGCAGGAAGGCGATCACCAGCGAGCCGGCGCACATCATGGTGACCGAGATCAGCATCGAGGTCTTGCGACCGCGACGGTCGGCAATGCGACCGAACAGCCAGCCGCCGATGGGACGCATCAGGAAGCCGGCGGCGAACACGCCGGCCGTGTTGAGCAGCTGGACGGTTGGGTCGGACTTGGGGAAGAAGGCGCCAGCGAAGTACAGCGCCGAGAAGGCATAGACGTAGAAGTCGAACCATTCCACCAGGTTGCCCGAGGAGGCGCCGACGATGGCGAAGATGCGGCGGCGCTTTTCCTCGGCGGTGTAGGCAGGCAGTGGCGGGGCGGAGGAGGCGGGCGCGTGGCGGCCGGCCGGGTCGATGGAAGCGTTCATGGCAGGCGGTCCAGGTGTTCTGGGATGTTGTTGTGACCGGGGGCGAGCATGGCGCCGCCGCAGGCGCGGGGCTGTCAGTCGGCGGCGCGGCAGGGCGCAGGCGCGCCGCGGAGGTCGAGGCCTTTCCCCTCAAAAAAGGGCCGTCATGTTCCAGTCAAGGTCGGTGCCTAGACTCCGACCGCGCCCGCCGCCCTTGTCCGGCCGCGGCCGCCCGGCAGCCTTCGGCTGCCAACGCCGACCCGGCCTCGCGCGTTGTCGGCATGGAGGCGCCCCGCGCCTCTGCCCCCTCCGCTGCCTTGGCCCACCGCGTGGCCGCAGGCGATGTCCGTCCAACCCGCCGCCTGCCCCCGTACCGATCCGCCATGCGCCGCCGACTCCTGCCGCTCGAAGTCTCCAGCGCCGTGGGCAACCGCTGGGACTGGGCCCTGCTGCCCCTGATCCTGGCCGTGCTCTTCGGCCTGGCCTTCGCCGCCTCGCAGATGGCGCGCCCCTATGCCGTGGGCGAGCCGCTGCCGCTGAGTCTGGATCCGGCCGTGCTGCCGTACTACCTTCTTCGCACCACACTGCGCATGTTCATCGCGCTGGGGGCCTCGCTGGTCTTCGCCTGTACTTTCGCCGTGCTGGCCGCCAAGTACCGGCTGGCCGAGCGGCTGTTGGTGCCGCTGCTGGACGTGCTGCAGTCCATTCCCATCCTGGGCTTCCTGTCGATCACCGTCACCGGCTTCATCGCGCTCTTCCCCGGCAACCTGCTGGGCGTGGAGTTCGCGGCCATCTTCGCCATCTTCACCTCGCAGGCCTGGAACATGGCCTTCAGCCTCTACCAGTCGCTGCGCACGGTGCCGGCCGAACTGGGCGAGGCGGCGGCGGTGTTCCAGCTCTCGGGCTGGCAGCGCTTCTGGCGGCTGGAGCTGCCCTTCGCCATGCCCGGCCTGCTGTGGAACATGATGATGTCCATGTCCGGCGGCTGGTTCTTCGTGGTGGCTTCCGAGGCCATTTCGGTGTCGGGCCAGAACATCAAGCTGCCGGGCGTAGGCTCGTACATCGCCATGGCCATCGAGGCGCGCGACCTGCCCGCCATCGGCTGGGCCATCCTGTGCATGCTGATCGGCATCCTGCTGTACGACCAGCTCTTCTTCCGGCCGCTGGTGGCCTGGGCCGACAAGTTCCGCTTCGACGAAAGCGGCAGCGGCGAGGCCAGCCGCTCGTGGCTGCTGGACTGGCTGCGCCGCACCCACCTGACCCGCGCCACCGGCGAATGGCTGGCGTACCGTGCGGTGCGTACGCTGGCGTGGTTTCCGCGGCGCTTCGACGGCACCTCGGTGCGCGCCCGGCCGCGGCCGGCCAATCCGCTGGCCCAGCGCGCGGGGGACGCGCTGCTGTCGGGCGCGGTGCTGCTGGCCATCGTCTGGCTGCTGCGATTCATCCACAGCGAGGTGGGCTGGGGCGAGGTGGGGCATGTGTTCCTCCTGGGTCTGTACACGCTGGTTCGCGTGCTGGTGCTGATCGCCATCGCCGCGGTGGTGTGGGTGCCGGTGGGGGTGTGGATCGGCATGAACCCGCGCTGGTCCGACCGACTGCAGGCCGTGGCGCAGTTTTTGGCGGCCTTTCCGGCCAACCTGATGTTCCCGGTGGCGGTGCTGCTGATCGTGCACTGGAAGCTCAACCCCGACGTCTGGCTGTCGCCGCTGATGGTGCTGGGCACGCAGTGGTACCTGCTCTTCAACGTGATCGCCGGGGCGTCGAGCGTGCCCACCGAACTGCGCCATGCGGCGCGCAATCTGGGCCTCACCGGCTGGCTGCGCTGGAAGCGCTACCTGCTGCCGGCCGTGTTCCCGAGCTTCGTGACAGGCGCCATCACCGCCAGCGGCGGATCGTGGAACGCCAGCATCGTGGCCGAGTACGTGAGCTGGGGCGACACCACGCTGCAGGCCCATGGCCTGGGCAGCTACATCGCGCAGATGACGGCGACGGGCGACTTCCCGCGCATCGCCCTGGGCATCGGTGTGATGTGCGTGTTCGTCATGGGGCTTAACCACTTCGTGTGGCGGCGGCTGTACCAGCTCGCCGAACAAAGAATGCATTTCTGAGATCTCAGGCTCCACCCCCGTTGCTTGCTCACTTCGTGTAGCCGCCTCCCCCCTCCGGGGGCGACACCAGCGGCCCGGCGAAGCCGGTTCCGCGGTGTCTCCCGCCAACGTCGTCCAATCTGCCAGCGAAGGACCTCACCAGATGATTCAGGAACGCGACACCATCATCGACCTCCACGCCGTCGGCAAGGGCTTCCGGGCGGCGGACGGCACGGCGCGGCCCGTGCTGCAGGACGTGGACCTGCGCCTGGCCGCGGGCGAGATCGTGGCCCTGCTGGGCCCCTCGGGCTCGGGCAAGTCCACGCTGCTGCGCATCCTGGCCGGCCTGGTGCCGGCCGACCGGGGCGAGGTGCGCTACCGCGGCCAGCCGCTGCACGGGCCAGCGCGCGGCATCGCGATGGTGTTCCAGTCCTTCGCGCTCTTTCCCTGGCTGACGGTGCAGCAGAACGTGGAACTGGGGCTGGAAGCGCGAGGCGTGCCGCAGACCGAGCGGGCCCGGCGCGCGGCGGCAGCCATCGCGCTGATCGGCCTGGGCGGCTTCGAAGGCGCGCTGCCGCGCGAGCTCTCGGGCGGCATGCGCCAGCGCGTGGGCATCGCCCGCGCCCTGGTGGTCGAGCCCGACGTGCTGCTGATGGACGAGGCCTTCTCGGCCCTGGACGTGCTCACCGGCGAGCGCCTGCGCGACGACATCCTGGCGCTGTGGGAGGGCGGTCAGATGCCCACGCAGGCCATGCTGGTCGTCTCGCACAACATCGAGGAAGCAGTGCTGATGGCCGACCGCGTGCTGGTCTTCGCCGCCGACCCGGGCCGGGTGCGCGCCGAGCTGCGCATTGCGTTGCCGCGCCCGCGGGACCGTGACTCGGTGGAGGTGCGCATGCTGATCGACCAGGTCTATGCGCTGATGACGGCCGGCGCCTCCGGCACCGCCCACGGCCCCAAGCATGCGGTGTTGGCCGAGCGCCTGCCTTCGGCCGACGTGGCGCGCATGGAAGGCCTGCTGGAGCTGCTGGTGGAGGACGACTTCCAGGGCCGTGCCGACCTGCCGCGCCTGGCCGACGAGGCCGAGCTGACCGACCACGACCTGCTGCCGCTCACCCAGGGCCTCTCACTGCTGGGCCTGGCGCGGCTGGCCGAAGGCGACCTGCTGGTCACGCCGCTGGGGCGCCACTACGCCGGCAGCGCACGCGCCGGGCGCCAGCGCATGTTCGGCCAGCAACTGCTGGAGCGCGTGCCACTGGCGGCGCACATCCGCCACAGCCTGGAGCAGGACCCGCAGGGCCACATCGCGGAAGAGCACTTCCTCGACCTGCTGCGCGAGAGCCTGGAAGACTCCGAGGCCCTGCGCGTGCTGCGCCAAGCCATTGAATGGGGCCGCTACGGCGAGGTGTTCGAGTACGACTTCCGCACCGGGATGATCCATCTGCCGGCGCCGGATCCGGTGGTGGCCGCCGACGGTTGAGCGCGGCTTGCCCCAGTCGGGCGTCGATGCTTCGACCCAACGAGGTGAGGCGCGCGCGCCGTCCGTTCAGGGGAATAAACAACATCAAATTCGATAGCGCGCTTCATTAACATTCCTTGGACTCCGGGCCATTCGGCCCGAGAGCAATCCAATCAATGAGGGGAATGTGGATGAGGGTATTGGGTTACGCGATTTCCTTGGCGCTGGCTGGCGTCGTGACGGGCTGTGGAGGGGGCGGAGGCGGGGGCGGAGGAGGGGGCTTCTTTCCGGTCGTGCCTTCCGCACCCGCGCCCGCGCCTGCACCATCGCCCTCGGCGCCGCCTGTCGCCGACACGACGCGGCCGACCGTCCTGGCCTTTGTGCCCGCGGCCGGCAATGACGTACCTCGCACCACGGAGATCTCGGCGACTTTCAGCGAAGGCTTGCGCGCGTCGACGGTGACGGACAGCAATGTTCAGATTTCTCGCTCGGGCGCCGCCGTGGACGGGGTCCTGAGCTACGACGCCACGCTTCACAAAGTCTCTTTTGCGCCAGCGCAGACGCTCGACCTCTTGGCCACCTACACGGTGACGGCGGGAACCGGCCTGCAGGATCTGGCCGGCAACGGCCTGGCCGCGGAGCGATCCTGGTCGTTCCGCACGGCCGATGGGGTGTGGGAAACGCCTCGCCAACTGGATGCCGAGAGGACGGCCGTTTCTGGCAACCCGGTCACGGCGCAGGACAGCCAAGGCAACATCGTGGTCGTCTGGTCCAGCCAGGCATCCAGCGGCTGGTATGAGATTCGCAGCGCGACGCGGACGGAGAGCGGTGCGTGGGGCGGGTTCCGAACGCTCAGCGTGCCGGGGAACCGCAATGCCTTGCTTCCGCAGGTGGGTTTCGACCGCCAAGGCGATGGTTTGGCGATCTGGTCCCAATTTGACGGGTCCGGGGTCGAAATATGGTCGTCGCGCTTCCTGAAGGACGGTGGATGGCAAACGCCCGTGCGCCTCGACAGCGGCCTGGATGTCGGGGACGCCTCGCTCGCGGTTGGTGCCGACGGCAATGGTTTTGCGGTGTGGGCCAAGCAGGTCGCACCCTATGGCAATCCGGATGCCTGGGCGGCGCGATTCACGGTCGAGGGTGGCTGGCAGGCTCCGGTGCGGCTGGGCAGTTCGGCCAACAGCAGCTTTTACGACAAGGTCGAACAGCCGCAGGTGGCGATCGATGCGGCAGGCAACGCGTATGCGCTGTGGGTGCAGCGGACCAGCGACGCGCCGGTGTGGGCTGCACGCTACGAGCTGGGCACTGGTTGGCAGCCCGCTGTTTCGCTGGGCGCCACCCGGCTGGGCGATCCGTTCGCGCCCAGACTTGCGATTTCCGGCTCCGGCCAGGTCATGGCGTTGTGGAACTCCTTCGTCTATGCAGGAGGGCCCTATCGCTTCGATCTGTGGTGGAGCACGCTAGGTGCGCCTGGCGGCACATGGACCACGCCGGCCCTGCTCGAAACGGACGATGCCGGCGATGCGATGAGGCAGGTCCTGGTGGCGGACAGCACAGGCAGCTTCCATGCCGTCTGGCAGCAGTACCTTTCCGACTATCGCAGCGATCTCCTGTATCGCCGGTATACGCCAGGCTCAGGCTGGAGCACGGCCACCACGGTCAGCACGACGAACGGGACGTATTGGCAGAACCGCATGCCCAGCCTCGTGGCGGACCGCAATGGCCACCTGATGCTGATGTGGGGGGCCTACCAGTCGGGCTATGGTGGAGATCAGGAGGGCACCTTCGCCAGACGCTATGTATCTGGCGAAGGTTGGCAAGCCACCCGCCGCGTCGGGGCAGCCGGTGCCTCTGCAGCGATGTTCACCTCGCTGGCGATGCGGCCGAATGGCACCATCGCGGCGAGCTGGATGGAGCCATCGGAGCTCCGAAGCGACGGACCGGTCTCGGCCTCCGTTTTCAGGTAGCGCGGCCTCAGGGGCGGCGTTGATCCTCCTGTTCCGCTGCCGAGCAGGTTCGAAGCAGAAGGGGAAGCGCCTGTGCCGCCGTTGCCCGCCAATGCACATCGCCCGGTGCCATGCCCGCCATGGCATCGGGATTGATCACTACCACGGGGCGGCCTCGATCCCGCGCCAGATCGGCCAGGCCGGCGGCCGGCTGCACCACGCCGGAGGTGCCGACCACGAGCAGCAGGTCGGCTTCGGTCACGGCGGCCATCGCGCGGCGCCATGGGCCTTGCGGCAGCGCCTCGCCAAACCAGACGACGCCAGGACGGATGCGTCCGCCGCAACGGACGCAGCGGGGCGGCTCCAGCCGCTCCACGGGTTCAGCCGACCACGGGGCGGACTCCGCGTCCTCCATGCGATGCGGCAAGCCACAGTCGAAGCAGCGCGGCGTGAACAGGCTGCCGTGCAGGTGGACCACGTCCTCGCTGCCGGCCCGCTCGTGCAGGTCGTCCACGTTCTGCGTCACGACGCTGACCCGCTCCACGCCTGGCCGGCGCACGAGTTGGGCCAGGGCCCGATGTCCGGCGTTGGGCTGTGCCCGTGTCACCACCTGCGTGCGCCAGGCATACCAGGCCCAGACCAGCGGCGGGTCGCGCAGGAAGGCCCCGGGCGTGGCCAGCTCGGTCGGATCGAAGCGGGCCCAAAGGCCGTTGCGCGTGCCGCGGAAGGTGGGAATGCCGCTCTCGGCCGATATGCCCGCCCCGGTGAGGACGGCGATGCGGCGAGCGTTCTTGAGAAGGGTGGGCAGGCCAGGCGGCATGGACGGCATCGGGGCGGCGGTGTTCATGGCTACAGTCTGCGCCATGACCCCTGCGCTCTGCACACTGATGGCGGACTACAACCGCTGGATGAACGAACGGCTCTACGACGCGGCCGCCACGCTGCCGGAGGCGGCGCTGTTCGAGGGCCGCGGGGCCTTCTTCGGCTCGCTGTTCGCCACGCTCGGCCACATCGTGGCGGCCGACCTGATCTGGCTGAACCGCTTCGTGCAGTTGCCGGCGCTGGCAGGCCTTGGCGCGCCGCTTTCGCAATTGCCGGCACCCACGGGCCTGCGCGACCGGCTGGCCGACAGCCTGCCGATGCTGCGGGAGCGCCGGATGCAGACCGACGTCGTGATCTGCGACATGGCCCGGCGGCTGGCGCCTGCCGATTTCGATCAGGTGCTTCGCTACGGCAACACCGCCGGAGCCAGCCAGGCCAAGCGCTTCGGTCCGCTGCTGCAGCACTTCTTCAACCACCAGACGCATCACCGCGGCCAGGCCACCACGCTGCTGTTCCAGGCCGGGGTGGACGTGGGCGTGACCGACCTGAATGCGCTGATTCCCAACGAGGTCTGAGGCCGCCCGCCCGTCACTCGCCGCCGGGCGGCGTGCTGTCGCCGCTGACATCAGGTCAGTGGCCCGGCACAGCGCTCACCAGCAGCGCCAGCGCCTGATTCAGGGTCGCAGCCGCAAAGCGTTCGCCTTTCGAATAGCCGATGCGCACCACCACCAGATCGTGCGACGGCACGATCACCACGAACTGTCCGGCAGCGCCCAGCATGTAGTACGCCGAGGTCGGCGCGGCCAGCGTTCCGGTGTTGTTGAGCCAGAAGAAGCCCCCGTAGATCGGCCGCTTGTCGGCCGCCCAGGCAGGCGCCGCGCCACGCACGAACGGCACGAAGCCCTCGGGCAGGATGCGCTCGCCATTCCACACGCCCTCCTGCAGGTAGAGGTTGCCCAGGCGGACCCAGTCGCGGGCGGACATGAAGTCGTAGCCCTGGGTCAGCATGTTGCCGTAGGGGTCGGTCTCGATCGTCATCGAGCGGATGCCGATGCGGTCGAACAGGGCGCGTTGGGGGAAGGAGAGGTAGTCCTCCCCGCGCTTTTCCACCGCCAGTCGCACCAGGTAGTTGACCAGCACCGGGTCGGTGTTGCGGTAGCGGCCCACGGTGTTGGGCGGCCATTGCTGCGGCCGCGTGGCGGCGTAGTTGAAGGCGTCGATGCGGCCCGTGTAGAAGTACAGGTGGTCGGGATAGGTCCCGTTGGGGTCGAAGTCCGGATCGTCGGGTGCCTTGATGCGCAGGCCGCTGGACATGCGCAGCAGGTCGCTTATGCGGATCTTCTGGCGCCCGTCGTCCTTGGCCTGCCATTGCGGGATCGGGGCTGGCTGGTCGAGCGTGTAGGCCTTCTTCTGGATCAGCACGCCCATCAGGGCCGCCGTCACGCTCTTGCCCATGGACCAGGACTCCAGGGCCGTGCCGGTGCCCACACCGGGCTGGTAGCGTTCGGCCACGAGACGGCCCCGGTGCGTGACGACGAAGGCGGAGGTGTAGGCCTCGCTGTTGCCGAAGGCCGCATCGACCGCCTGGGCGAGCTTGCGCTGATCCACGTCGGCCGGCAGCGGTGTCGTCGGCAGCACATCGCCCATGGGCCAGGCGGTGGTGGCGGCATCGCCCAATGCACTCTTGACCGCGACAGGCTTGAAGAAGACATCGTCCCGGCCGGGCGGCAGCGTGATGCAGCCCTGGGAGCCGAAATACCGCGCCGTGAGCGTGGCCCCGCCGGGGATGCTGATCCGAACCTCCTTGCGGTCGCGGTCGACCACCGGCGTGTTCACCCGGCGCCGCTGGTCGTATGGGGCGACGAAGTAGCCCAGGCTCTCCTGCGCCGTCGCCGCATCGAGTCCGGTGATGAAGATGGCCGAGCACATCGTCTTGGCATAGCCGGAGGTGTAGTGCTCCAGCACATCGCCGGGCGGCGGCACATAGGGTGTGTTCAGTTCCAGGCAGCGGGCGCGTGCGTTGAGGGCGGTGGTCGCGGGCAATTGAGCACTGCTCGGCAATGCATCGCAGGAGGCCGGCGCCGGCTGGCTCGCGCCGCCCGAGGCGGGTGTCGTTCCAAAAACCAGGGGAACAGCGCCTCCGCCGCCGCCACCCCCGCCGCCGCACCCGGCCAACAAGGCCGACAGGGCCGACAGGGCCAACACCCCGGCACCGAGCCATCGTGCGCGCCTGGGCGAATGCTGGGTACGTCGCTCACTCCACATGGCTTTCCCCGCGAATGTCAAAACACGTGTCGGACCGTAGCAGAGTTCGCGCCGGGTCACGCTGCGGATGCCGCTCTTGCGTGCACACGCGCGGCATGCAATGCAACGCCGTGGGCGGCGCTTGCCCGACCGGCCTCGCGTGCTCAGCCGGGCACGAACAGCAACTGTCCGTCCTTCGACGGCCGGTAGCTGAACCTGCCGCGCATCACCTCCTTGCCGTCGATGCGGGCGGACCAGGTGTACTCGCCCACATGCATGCCCGCATTGCCGAAGTCGCTCGGGTAGTGCACGGTGCCGGCGCGCTCGTCGCCCATCAGGGGCGTGGCCGTCGCGGTGGTCGTCTTGCCGTTGGGCATGGTGACCGTGAACGCGACCGGCGGCTGGCGGCCGGCCGTCCTGTCGCTGACGCTCAGGGCGATGGCCGGGCGCGCGACGTACAGGACAGACTGGGCCATGGCGCTGGTGCAGGCGGCGACGGCGAGGCCGAGGGTCGTGGCGGTGCGGCGAAAGCGCATGGAAGCTCCTTGGACGAAGGATGCGGAGGATTCAGGCGTCGCATTTGACCGTCCGCAGATTGGGCAGGCCCGGGCCTTCCCAGGGCGCCGGGCCGATGACGCTGCCGGCGCCCCAGCCGTACTCGAAGCGCTCGCCGCTCGGCAGCGTGCCGAAGGCGCTGATGCGGCCCTTGCCGGAGTCGAAGCCCCAACGCTGCGTCAGGCGCTCGATGGTCACGCGAGTGCCGGGCAGAACCGTGCGCACGAGGCTTCTGCGTTGGGAGACGTCATTGCGCATATCGCGCGGATGGTCCGACAGCACCGGTACCTCGGCATCCCCGATGCGGTAGAGGCCGGTCTCCCGCTGCAGCACCACCGCGGCCGGCACGCGCAGTGGCAGGCAGCCGGTGTGGCTCAGGTCGTCCGTGCCTTGGCAGCCTGCCAGCCACAAAGTGGCAGCGGGCACCACCCCAGCGAGAAGGCGCAAGCGTGGCACATGGTTGCGCGCACGTGGGCGTAGGAGGAGGGTACGGGGGCCGCGGTCAGCCAACATGGACGCGGTTTGCCACAACGAGTGCAACTATGCGTAGGACATCGGCGCGCTATGCGCAGGGGGCCGTCGCAACCCTCGTCCGGTGGGGGCGGCGCAGGGGCGGCCCATCGGGCTTACTTTCTTTGTCGGCGAGAACGGTTCGCGAGCGGCCCCGGCGCGCTGCGAAGGCGGCCGGGGCAGGCGGGCGGTTCAGGCCGCCGCGTGCTGCGCGGCCTGCGCCTCGCGCCGCCTGCGCCCGATGGACCGCACCAGCAGATAGAACAGCGGCACATAGAAGATCGCCAGCACGGTGCCGGTGATCATGCCGCCGATCACGCCGGTGCCGATGGCGTTCTGGCTGCCCGAGCCCGCGCCGGTGGCGATGGCCAGGGGCACCACACCGGCCACGAAGGCCAGCGAGGTCATCAGGATGGGCCGCAGCCGCAGCTTGGCGCCCTGGATCACCGCGTCCCAGGTCGAGAGGCCGCGCCGCTCGCCCTCGGCCGCGAACTCCACGATCAGGATCGCGTTCTTGGCCGCCAGGCCCATGGTGGTGAGCAGGCCGACCTGGAAGAAGATGTCGTTGTCCATGCCGCGCAGGTTGGCCGCCACCAGCGCGCCCACGATGCCCAGCGGCACCACCAGCAGCACCGAGACGGGGATGGTCCAGCTTTCGTACAGCGCTGCCAGCGCCAGAAAGACCACCAGCAGCGAGATCAGGTACAGCGACAGGGCCTGGCCCGAGGCCAGCTTCTCCTGGTAGGAGAGGCCCGTCCATGCATAGCTGACGCCCTGCGGCAGTTCGGCCACCAGCTGCTCCATGCGCGTGAGCGCCGCGCCCGAGCTTTCGCCGCGCACGGCCTGGCCCTGGATGTTGAAGGAGGGCAGGCCGTTGTAACGGGTGAGCGCCATCGGGCCATAGCTCCAGCGCGGCGTGGCGACGCTGGCGAAGGGCGCCATGGCGCCGGTGCTGGTGCGCAGGCTCCAGATGCCGATGTCCTCGGGCGTCATGCGGAAGGGCGCATCGGCCTGCAGGTACACGCGCTTGACGCGGTTGCGGTCGATGAAGTCGTTGACGTAGGCGCCGCCGAAGGTGATGGACAGCAGCGAGTTCACGTCGGTCTGCGTGATGCCCAGCGAGCCGGCCTTGGCGCGGTCGATGTCCACCTGCAGCGTGGTCTGGTCCTCCTGGCCCTGGAAGCGCACCTGCGTGAGCAGCGGGTCCTGCCGGGCCTTGGCCAGCAGCTGGTCGCGGATGCCGCGGAAGCGCTCGTAGTCCATGGCGCTGGTGTTCTGCAGCTGCAGGTCGAAGCCGGCCGAGTTGCCCAGGCCCGAGACGGCCGGCGGCGCGCTCATGAAGATGCGTGCCTGCCGGTCGCCGGCGAAGGCCTTGCCGGCGCGCTCCAGCACCGCGAAGGCGGTGTTCTCGCGGCCGGGGCGCTGCTCCCAGTCCTTGAGGGCGATGAAGCCCTGGCCCTGGTTCTGACCGGCGCCGGCGCTGGTGAAGCCGGGCGACACGAACACGCCGTCGACCGTGTCCTTCTCGTTCTCGGTGAAGTAGCGGCTCACCCGCTCGGCCACCTCGCGGGTCTGATCCAGCGTAGCCCCACCGGGCAGGTTGTACTGCACGAACAGGCGCCCCTGATCCTCGTCGGGCAGGAAGCCGGTGGGCGTGCGCATGAACATCACGGCCATGCCGGCGCAGATCACCGCATAGATCGCCATGAACAGCCAGCGCCGGGGCAGCCGCTTGCGCAGGCTACCTTCGTAGGTGTCCATGCTGCGGTCGAAGAAGCGGTTGAAGGCGCCGAAGAAGCCGGTGGTGCGCTTGGGCTTGGGCGCATCGCCGGCATGCTGCTTGAGCAGCGTGGCGCACAGTGCGGGCGTGAGCACCAGCGCTACCAGCACCGACAGCACCATGGCCGAGACGATGGTGATCGAGAACTGCCGGTAGATGATGCCGGTGGCGCCGCCGAAGAAGGCCATGGGCAGGAACACCGCCGACAGCACCACGCCGATGCCGATCAGCGCGCCGGTGATCTCGCCCATGGACTTGCGCGTGGCCTCCTTGGGCGAGAGGTGCTCCTCTTCCATGATCCGTTCGACGTTCTCCACCACCACGATGGCGTCGTCCACCAGCAGGCCGATGGCCAGTACCATGCCGAACATCGTGAGCATGTTGATGGTGAAGCCCGCCACCGCCAGCACGCCGAAGGTGCCCAGCAGGACCACCGGCACGGCGATGGCCGGGATCAGCGTGGCGCGCCAGTTCTGCAGGAACAGGAACATCACCAGCACCACCAGCACGATGCCTTCGACGAGTGTCTTGATCACGTCCTTGATGGCGCGCTCGACGAAGGGCGTGGTGTCCAGCGGATAGGACACGTCCACGCCGGGCGGGAACTGGTCGCGCATCTTGTCGACGGCGGTCTTCACGCCGGCGATGGCCTCCAGCGCATTGGCCGTGGGCGCCAGGCGCACCACCACGCCCGAGGCCGGGTAGCCGTTGTAGCGGCCGGTGAAGTTGTAGTTCTCCGAGCCGATCTCCACCCGCGCCACGTCCGACAGGCGCACCAGCGAGCCGTCGCGGTTGGTGCGCAGCAGGATGTTGCGGAACTCGTCGGGCGTGCGAAAGCGCGATTGCGCCGTGAGCACGGCGCTGAAGTTCTGGCCCTCCACCGCGGGCGCCGCGCCCACCGAGCCGGCGGCCAGTTGCACGTTCTGCTGCACGATGGCCGTCTGCACGTCGCCCGGCGTCATCGAGAAGCCGCGCAGCTTGTGCGGGTCCAGCCAGATGCGCATGGCGTACTGGCCGCCGATCACCGACACCTCGCCGATGCCGTCGATGCGGCTGATCGGGTCCTGCAGGTCGCTCACCAGGAAGTCGGCGATGTCGCCGGGCGAGAGCTGGCCGGTCTTGTCGTAGAGCGTGACGATCAGGTCGGGCGCCACGCCGGCCTTGCGCACCGTGACACCCTGGTCCTGCACCTGCTGCGGCAGCCGGGGCAGGGCCTGCTGCACGCGGTTCTGCACCTGCACCTGCGCGGTGTCGGGATTGGTGCCGGGCTCGAAGCTCACGAAGATGGAGACGCGGCCCGTCGAGTCGCTGCGGGCCGACATGTAGAGGTAGCCGTCCAGGCCGGTGAGCTGTTGCTCGATGACCTGGGTGACGCTGTTCTCCACCGTCTGCGCGCTGGCGCCGGGGTAGAAGGCGTTGATGCTCACGGCCGGCGGCGCCACCACCGGGTAGCGCGTGACGGGCAGCAGGTGGATCGCCAGCGCGCCCGCCAGCATGATCGTGATGGCGATGACCCACGCGAAGATGGGCCGGTCGATGAAGAAGCGCGAGATCATGGGTTGCTGCGCGGTGCGGCGTTGGCGGCATTCGCCGTGTTCGCGGCAGCGGCAGCACTCGCCGCGTCCGGGCGGCCGCCTGCAGCGGCGGCAGCGTCGCGGCCCGGAGCCTGAGCTGCGGGGGCGGCGCCTGTGGCCGCCGATGCTGCACCGCCAGCCGGCGCCATCTTGACGCGCACCGCCGCACCGGCCTGCGCGTTCTGCGCGCCCTCCAGCACCAGCCGGTCGCCGGCCTTCAGGCCCTCGGCCACCAGCCAGCCGGTGCCCACCGGGCGGCCGGTGACGACGGGCCGCACCTCCAGCTTGTCGCCATCACCGACCACGCGCACCGTCGGGTTGCCGCGCCGGTCGCGCTGGATGGCCGAGGCCGGCACCACGATGCCCTGGGGCGTGGTGCCCTCATCGACCACCGCGCGTACGTACATGCCGGGCAGCAGCAGGCCGTCCGGGTTGGGGAACTCGGCCCGCAGCGTCACCGAGGCACTGCTTGGGTCCACCGTCACCTCGGCCAGCTTGATGCGGCCTTCCTGGGCATAGCGGCTGCCGTCCTCCAGCATCAGCGCCACCTTGCGGCTGTCGCCCTCGCGGCTGATGCGGCCGGCGGCCAGTGCCTGGCGCAGCCGCAGGATCTCGGCGCTGGACTGCGCGATGTCCACATAGATGGGGTTGAGTTGCGAGATGGTCAGCAGCGGCGTGGCCTGCGCGGCCGACACCAGCGCGCCGGGCGTGACCGCGCTGCGGCTGGTGCGTCCGCCGATGGGCGCGGTCACCCGGGTGAACTGCAGGTTGATGCGCGCGGTGTTGAGCGCGGCCGACTGCACCTTCACGTTCGCCTGCGCCTGTTCGTAGGCCGCGATGGCGTTGTCGTGCTCCTGCCGGCTCACGGCGTTCTGCGGCAGCAGCTGGCGGTAGCGCTCGGCCAGCGCCCGCGTCGAGGCGACCGTGGCCTGCGCATTGGCCAGCGCGCCTTCGGCCCGCTGCACCTCGGCCTCGAAGGGACGGGCGTCGATCTCGTAGAGCACCTGGCCGGCCTTGACCGTGCTGCCCTCGACGAAGGGGCGCGCGCGGATGATGCCGCCGACCTGGGGCCGCACCTCGGCCACCATGGAGGCGGCCGTGCGCCCGGGCAGTTCCGTGCGCAGCGGCACGGTGGTCGGCTGCACGGCCTGCACCAGCACTTCGGGCGGCGGCGGTGGCGCGGCGGCCTTCTTCTGGGCGTCGCCGTTGCGGCAGCCCACCAACAGCATGAGCGAGACGGCACAAAAGCAGGTCAGGGCGCGGCGTGCGCCCGGCGAGGGAATGCGGCTCAAGATGGGGTCCTGGCGGAGGGAGGCGGGGCGCCACCAGCGCCCGCGAAGCGCGCAAGCGTAAGCGGCTTCTGTATAGGGGATGCAAAGTTCTCACATGTCCCACGGCGGTCGAGGGAAAACCCCAGCAGGACCTGACTTTCAAAATAACTGTATAAAAATACAGTATTGATCCAGAATGATGGGCTCCTGCCGTTACCAGGCCTTGCCGCATGCCCGACGCATTGATCCCCGTTCACGCCATCAAGGGCCGCGGCGCCGCCACGCGCCTGGCCCATCGCTTCTCGCGCGACGAGCGCAGCGCCTTCGACGACGGATGGGCGGACGAGTCTCCGCCCGCCGCGGAGGGCGAGGCGGGTGCCGAAGGCGAGCGCCTCGCACCTGCCACCGAGGTCCGCTTCGAGGACGCCCGCTCCGCCCTCAGCGAGAACGACTCGCCCGACATCTCCTTCGACCGGTCGCTCAATCCCTACCGCGGCTGCGAGCACGGCTGCATCTATTGCTTCGCCCGGCCCACGCACAGCTACCTCGACCTGTCGCCGGGCCTGGATTTCGAGACCCGGCTGATCGCCAAGCGCAACATCGCGCAGGTGCTGCGCGGCGAACTGGGGCGGCGCGGCTACCGGCCCTCGCACGTCGCCATCGGTACCGCGACCGATTGCTACCAGCCCATCGAGCGTGAGCTGCGTCTGACCCGATCGGTCATCGAGGTGCTGCAGGCGGCGCGGCATCCCTTTGCGTTGGTCACCAAGTCCAGTGGCGTCGAGCGCGACCTGGACCTGATCGCCCCCATGGCGGCCCAGCGGTTGGCTGCGGTGTACGTCACCGTCACCACGCTCGATGCCGACCTGGCCCGGCGGCTGGAGCCGCGCGCCGCCTCGCCCGCGCGCCGGCTGCGCACCATCCGCACCCTGGCCGAGGCCGGCGTGCCGGTGGGGGTGAGCGTGGCGCCGCAGATCCCCTTCCTCAACGAAGACCTGGAGCAGGTGCTGGAGGCCGCCTGGGAGGCCGGCGCCCGCAGCGCCTTCTACACCGTCATCCGCCTGCCCTGGGAGGTGGCGCCGCTCTTCAAGGAATGGCTGTCGCTGCACTACCCACAGCGCGCCGCACGGGTGATGGCGCGCATCCAGGATATGCGTGGCGGCAAGGACTACGACGCCGACTTCGCCAGCCGCATGAAGGGCAGCGGCCTGTGGGCCGAACTGGTGGCGCAGCGCTTTGCCAAGGCCACGGCGCGGCTGGGCTTCAACCGCGAGCGCATCGGGATGGACACCTCGCTGTTCCGGCCGCCGGGGGCCGAGGGGCAGGGCAGCCTGTTCTGAGGGGCCGCGGGCGTCGGCGCCGCGTCAGCGCCGGGTCTTGCGGGGTGGCGGCGGCGAGGTGGGGGCCGTCACCGTCCGACGTGCGCGGGCCGGCTTGGCCTGATGGGCGCGCAGCGCCGCCTCGTAGGCGAGCCGGCCCCAGTGCAGGGCCTGTTCCGGATCGTCGAAGATCGATTCCGGCGCCTGCCGGAAGGAGGTGAGGGTGGCGGGCCGCCCCTCGCGCTGGTAGCTGAAGGCGGGCAGGCCCAGCGCGTCGAACTGGGCCTGGCTGATCGCGTCGGCCTTGAGGTAGAGCGTGTCCCGCAGCACCAGCGCCAGCATCACGCCTTCGTGGTAGAGGCCGTGGCCGCCGAACATCCGGCGGGCCTCGATGCGACCCAGCGGCGCCAGCACCTCGTGCAGGCTCTGCACGAACAGGCTGGGCGCGCGGCCCGGCGCGCCCGGTTGGCGGGAGCGGGCCGGGCGGTCGGTCATGGGGTCTGCCGGGCCGCTGGCGCGGCCGTGGCACCCGTGGCCGCAGCGGGGACAGCGGGGACAGCGTCCGGGTCGCGGTAGCGGGCGGCGCCGATGAACTTGCCGAAGGCCTCGCACCAGATCACCACCGTCGTGTGGCTGCCGATGTCCACGGTGGCCGGCAGCGTGACGATGAAGTTGTCGAAGGTGCGCACCTGGCCGACCTGCACCATCTCGCTGCGGTGCTGTTCGAATTCCTCCGCGCTCTGCACGAAGGTCGGCGACAGGTAGAGCCGGTAGTCCGGGCCCGGCGCCACCGAGCCGCGAAGGGCGATGGCCCAGGGGCCCACCGTCAGTTCGCCGTGGGCCCAGTGCAGCAGATCGTTGCCCTTCAGGTCGCCGCGCATCTCCACCTTGTAGGCGGCCTGCGCGGCCACCATGCCGACTTGCGCATCGCTGGGCGCGGGCGGTGCGATCAGGATGGGCAGCCAGTAGATGCCCAGGCCCGTGCCGAGCACCAGGCCCACAAGCAGGGCAAGGCCATGGGTCAGGAGGCGGACGGACAGGCGGCGCGCGCCGGTACGCGGCGGCGGGACGGGAGGAATCATGCAGGGAAGGCGAAGCGCGGGCGGGACGCGGCGTGGCGCCGCGCGCGGATGGCGGGCGATTCTATGCAACGCCTCCTGCGGAGCCCTGACCATCCGGCTGCGCACCCGCTCCGGCCCGCCAGGCAAGCGGGCGACATGCGGGGTCGCAGGCGGCGGCTATGCTGCGCCGCGCGCCGTTGCACTCCCTGCGATCCATGACCGACATCGAAATCCACACCCAACCGCTGCTTCGTGCCATCGGCTTCGAGCGCCTGCTCACCAGCGACCCGCAAGGCCGCGCACGGGTGCGCTTCGCGCCGCGCGCCGAGTTTGCCCACACCGAGGGCACCGTGGTTCAGGGCGGCTTCGTCACCGCCTGGCTGGACAACGCCATGGCCTTCGCCGTGTTCTCGCGCGAGCGGGGCGTGGGCCTGGCCTCGCTGGAGATCAAGACCAGCTTCCTGGAGGCCGTGCGCGTGGCGCCCGTGGAGGCCGAAGCCCGGGTGATCCGTTGGGGCGGCAGCGTGGTCTTCCTGGAGGCCGAGCTGTTCGACGAGGCCGGGCGCCTGCTGGCGCGTGCGTCGTCCACCGGCAAGCTGTTGCGGCCCCGGCACTGAGACTGCGCGGCGCAGGTGGCGTCGAGGCGGGGTGCTTGCCAAGGGGCTGGTCAGCCGTCTTATTTAAGATGCCGCTCCCTTTTCCCGCGGCGCAAAGCCCAGAGACCTCGCATGAAGAAGATCCTCGTCCTCAACGGCCCCAACCTCAACCTGCTGGGCACGCGCGAACCCGCGCAGTACGGCCATGAAACCCTGGCCGACGTGGAGCGCATGTGCGCCGAGGCGGGCGCCGCGCTGGGCGTGGAGATCGAATGCCGCCAGTCCAACCACGAAGGCGTGTTGCTGGACTGGATCCACGAAGCAGGCCGCGAAGTGGCCGCGGGCCGCATGCTCGGCGTGGTGATGAACCCGGGCGCCTACACCCACACCTCCATCGCGCTGCACGACGCCATCAAGGGCGCCAGCGTGCCGCTGATCGAGCTGCACATCTCCAACGTGCATGCGCGCGAATCCTTCCGCCACCACTCGTACATCTCGCCCGCGGCGCGCGGCATCATCGTCGGGCTGGGCGTGAAGGGCTATCCGCTGGCCATCGAGGCCCTGGTGCGCGTCAGCAGCTGATGGACTGACGGACGGGGGCGCCTGCGGCCGCCGCGCCAGTCTGCCGTCCTCAGGATTCCAGCTTCGTCGTCGCGTCGACCGGCAGCGGCGCTGCCGCGGCGGTACTGTCGCGGCCGATCTCGGGCCAACGTCGGTGCAGCCAGGTCCAGGCGACCAGCCCCACGCCCATCATCAGCAGCGACGACAGCGCCATCGCCATCGGCGAATGCATGACCAGCGGCGCGACCAGGCCCGCCACCACGCCGTTGGCGGTGGAGCCGATCACCGCCTGCAGCGACGAGGCCATGCCGCGGCGCGTGGGATGCAGATCCAGCACCAGCAGCGTCACCACCGGCACCATCAGCGCCCATCCGAAGCCGAACACCGCCAGCGGCCACAGCGCCCACCAGGCCTGCGGCACCAGCAGCGCATTGGCCACCACATTGACCACCGAGGTCAGCAGCATCACCACGAAGCCATCGCGAATCTGGCGCTTGGGCCTGGCCTTGCCCGCCATGCGACCGCTGGCCCATGCGCCGAGCATGATGCCGCCGATGTTGAGCACGAAGAACCAGAAGAACTGCGTGGGCGCCAGACCCAGGTGGTCGCCCAGGAAGGCCGGCGCCGCCAGCACGTAGAGGAAGAGCCCGTTGAAGGGCACGCCACTGGCCAGCGCCAGCAGCAGGAAGCGCGGATCGGAGCACAGCTGCCAGTAGCCGCGCATCAGGTCGCGCACGGCGAAGGGCTGGCGCTGGCTGGTGTGCAGCGTCTCCGGCAGCAGCTTCCAGTTGGCCACCAGCAGCACGATGCCCACCGCCACCAGGAACCAGAAGATGCTGTGCCAACCCGCATGCACCAGCAGGAAGCCGCCGATGATCGGCGCGATGGCCGGCGCCAGGCCGAAGTAGATGGTGATCTGCGCCATCACCTTCTGCGCGTCGGCCGGGGGGAACATGTCGCGCACCACGGCGCGCGACACCACGATGCCCGCGCCCGTCGACAGCCCTTGCAGTGCCCGGAAGAACACCAGCTGCCCGATGGTCTGCGACAGCGCGCAGCCCAGCGAGGCCAGCGTGAAGACCAGCAGGCCCCACAGCACCACCGGCCGGCGGCCGAAGCTGTCCGACAGGGCACCGTGGAACAGGTTCATGAAGGCGAAGCCGAACAGGTAGGCCGACAGCGTCTGCTGCATCTCGGTGGGCGTCGCGCCGATGGAGCGCGCGATGCCCGAGAAGGCCGGGATGTAGGTGTCGATGGAGAAGGGCCCGAGCATGCCCAGCACCGCCAGCAGGATGGCCAGGGCCCAGCGCGGCGCGCGCCAGAGTTGATTGGCGTCAGGATTCATGCGTGTCTCTTTCCTTGGGTCTGCCTGCGGGGGGGGGGCAGGCGGGCGCCGTTCGCGCAACGCGAGAGCAGCCAATGAAAACGGCGCCCCGGCCCTGGTGGGCCGCGGGCGCCGCTTCGGCGGAGCGCTCAGGGCGCGTGCTTACAGCGTGTCGATGAACGAACGCAGCTTGTCCGAGCGGCTCGGGTGCTTGAGCTTGCGCAGCGCCTTGGCCTCGATCTGACGGATGCGCTCGCGGGTCACGTCGAACTGCTTGCCCACTTCTTCCAGCGTGTGGTCGGTGGACATCTCGATGCCGAAGCGCATGCGCAGCACCTTGGCCTCGCGCGGGGTGAGCGAGTCGAGGATGTCCTTGACCACGTCGCGCAGGCCGGCCTGCATGGCGGCTTCGATGGGCGCGGTGTTGTTGGTGTCCTCGATGAAATCGCCCAGGTGCGAATCGTCGTCGTCGCCGATCGGCGTCTCCATGGAGATCGGCTCCTTGGCGATCTTCATGATCTTGCGGATCTTGTCCTCGGGAATCTCCATGCGCTCGGCCAGGATGGACGCATCGGGCTCGAAGCCGAACTCCTGCAAGTGCTGGCGCGAGATGCGGTTCATCTTGTTGATCGTCTCGATCATGTGAACCGGGATGCGGATGGTCCGCGCCTGGTCGGCGATCGAGCGGGTGATGGCCTGACGGATCCACCACGTCGCGTAGGTCGAGAACTTGTAGCCCCGGCGGTATTCGAACTTGTCGACCGCCTTCATCAGGCCGATGTTGCCTTCCTGGATCAGGTCCAGGAACTGCAGGCCGCGGTTGGTGTACTTCTTCGCGATGGAGATCACCAGGCGCAGGTTGGCCTCGATCATCTCCTTCTTGGCGTCGCGCGAGGACTTCTCGCCAGCATTCATGCGGCGGTTGATTTCCTTGAGCTCGGTCAGCGGCACCACCACGCGCGACTGGATGTCGGTCAGCTGCTGCTGCAGCTCCTGCACCGGCGGGATGTTGCGCTGCATGACGGCGCTCCAGGGCTTGCCGGCGGCCGACTGCTTCTCGATCCACTGCAGGTTCAGCAGGTTCGACTGCACGCGGTTGCCGTTCTTGTCGATGCCGCCGAAGTCGCGGATGAAGTCTTCCTGCGGATAGCCGCACTTCTCCACGATGATGCGGCGCAGCTCGCGCTCCTTCTTGCGCACGTCTTCCACCGTGCCGCGCAGCATGTCGCACAGCTTCTCGATGGTCCGCGCGGTGAAGCGGATGGTCATCAGCTGTTCCGACAGGGACTGCTGGGCCTTCTGGTAGGCCGGCGTGCCGTAGCCTTCCTTGTCGTAGATCTTGTGGATCTTTTCGAACAGCGAGGCGATGCTGTCGAAGCGCGACAGCGCCTCGTTCTTCATCTCCTCGAGCTTCTTGGTCAGCGCCTTGGAGCCGCCGTTGCCGTCGTCGTCGTCCTCGGCGTCGAACTCGTCGAAATCTTCCTCGGCCACATAGTCGTCGGCTTCGTTCGGGTTGGAGAAGCCGTCCACCACGGTGGAGATGACGACCTTGCCCTCACGGATGTCGGCGGCCATGCGCAGGATCTCGGCGATGGTGGCCGGCGAGGCGCTGATGGCGGCCATCATGTCCTGCAGGCCGCCTTCGATGCGCTTGGCGATCTCGATCTCACCCTCGCGCGTCAGCAGCTCCACGGTGCCCATCTCGCGCATGTACATGCGCACCGGGTCGGTGGTGCGGCCGAATTCGCTGTCCACGGTGGACAGGGCGGCTTCGGCTTCTTCCTCGGCCTCTTCGACGGTGGCGGCGGTGGGGGTGACGTTGTTCTGGAACAGCGTCTCGGCGTCGGGCGTCGTCTCGTACACCGCCACGCCCAGGTCGTTGAGCATGGTGACCACGACTTCCATGGTCTCGGCGTCGACCAGCTTGTCGGGCAGGTGGTCGGAGATCTCGCCTTGCGTCAGGTAGCCGCGGGTCTTGCCCAGCGTGATCAGCGTCTTCAGGCGCTGGCGGCGCTTGGCCATGTCCTCTTCGGACAGGACGGTCTCGTCCAGGCCGAATTCCTTCATCAAGGCGCGTTCCTTCGCCTTGCTGATCTTCATGCGCAGCGGCTTGGCCTTCTCGACCGTGGCCGTGGTGGTGGCCTCGGGCTCGGGCGTCTCTTCCTCGGCGAACTCGGCTTCGACGTCGGAGAAGTCCTCCTCGACGTCCTTGGCCTCGGCCGCGGCGGCCTTGGGCTTGCGGCCGCGCTTGGCGCCGGTGGTGGCGCCTTCCTTGTCGGCGGCGGCCTTGGGCGGGCGGCCCGGCTTCTTCTTGGCGGGCACGGCGATCTCGTCGGCCGTGGCGGCAGCTGCGGCCTTGGCGGTCGTCTTCTTCAGTTCTTCGGTGGCCTTCTCGGCTTTGGCAGGGGACTTCGTGGCGGGCACTGACTGGGCTTTCGTGGCGGACTTGCCGGCCGCGGTGGTGGTCGCCTTCACAGGCGCGACCACGGCGGCCGAGGTTTTGGTCTTGGCGGCGGGCTTGGCGGCGGCGGTTGTCGTCGTCTTTCCGGACTTTTGAGCAGGCATAGGACCCCAGGGCCCATGAGGACCCACAGAAAGAAAATTGAATCAACAGGCGCCGTCAGGCCGGCGCGGCGAGAGAGTGCCGGTGAGGACGCGGGGACCGCGCTACCGGCACGCCAGGCAAGATGGGGGGGCGAACATTTGGAATGCAAGCCCTTGCGGAAGAAAGGAGGCCGGTCGTGCACTTGGGCATCGGTAGGCCAGGGTCCGGAGGTGCTGCTGTCGCTCTTGCCGAGACGAGCCGTGGATTATACCTTTGTCAATCAATTCCTACGCGCACTGCGGGGGATTGACTGCGCCGTCGGCACGGCTTTGCGCTTCGGAAACAACCCGGCGCGCAGCCGGCTTAGCTGGCGCGCTGCTTCTTCTCTAGCGCCAGGCGGCGCGTGAGCAGTTCCCTGTAGCGGGCGAGTGCCTGCGGATCGCGGCCGGCGGCGGCAATGGCCTCGGTCTCCTGCGTCTTAAGGTGCTCGATCAGCATGCGGTCGAGCAGATCGCGTAGTTCGGCGTTCCACTCGGCATCGGTGGCGGTGCCGGCCGGACCGGCCATCAGGCGCACCGCCATGTCCTCGAAGGCCTGGCCGGCCATGTCGGCGCGCAGTTGCGGCCATTCCAGGGGACCGTATTCGTGCAGGCAGCTTTCCAGCCAGGCGAACAGCGGGCCGTGGGGCGGCGGCAGGCCGCAGAGCAGGGCGTGCTCCTCGCCCGAAAGATGCTCCCAGGCGCCCAGGCGTTCGAGCATCAGGCGCGCGGCATGGTCGGCGCGGCTGGCAGGCTTGGGTCGCGGGCCCGCGGGGCGGGGCGGCGCCGAAGGAAAGGGCCGCTTGCCGCGGCGCTGTGACGACCAGCGCGGCTGCGAGGGCGTGCCGTCACCCCAGGCTGGAGGCATGGATTCGCCATGGAAGTCGGGCGGCTCGTGCTCGTCGCGGGAGGCGGCGGGTGAGGGCGGTGGCGTCTGCCCGGCCCACAGGGCCTGAAGCCCTGCCGGCTCCAGATGCGCGGCCTGGGCGATTTCGGCCAGCAGCTGCTGGCGCAGCGCGCCTTCGGGAAGCGCCTGCCAAAGGGGCCGCGCCTGGCTCGCCATGCGGGCGCGGCCTTCGGCGCTGCCCAGCTCGCAGCCTTCGCGCGCCGCTTCGAGCAGAAAGCGGCTGAGCGGCACGGCCTGCGCCACGGCGCGGGCGAAGCCTTCCTCGCCGTTCTCGCGGATGAAGCTGTCGGGGTCGTGCTCCTCGGGCAGGAAGAGGAACTTGACGCTGCGCACATCGGTGGCGTGGGGCAGGGCCGCCTCCAGCGCCTTGCGGGCCGCGCGGCGGCCGGCGGCGTCGCCGTCGAAGCTGAACACCACCGAATCGGTGAAGCGGAACAGCTTGTGCACATGGTCGTCGGTGCAGGCCGTGCCCAGCGTCGCCACGGCATTCGGAAAGCCGAGCTGGGCCAGCGCCACCACGTCCATGTACCCCTCGGTGACCAGCGCGTAGCCCTGGTCGCGCAGGGCGGTGCGGGCCTCGAACAGGCCGTAGAGCTCGCGGCCCTTGCTGAAGACCGGCGTCTCCGGCGAATTGAGGTACTTGGGCTTTTCGTCGCCCAGCACACGGCCGCCGAAGCCGATGCATTCGCCCTTGACGTTGCGGATCGGGAACATCACCCGGTCGCGGAAGCGGTCGTAGCGTTTGCCATCCTCGCCTTCGTCGCTGGCGATCACCAGGCCGCTTTCGACCAGCAGCGCGTCGGCATAGTCGGGAAAGACGCTGGCCAGCGCCCGCCAGCCCTCGGGCGCGTAGCCCAGCCCGAAGCGCTTGGCGATGGCGCCCGAGACGCCGCGGCGCTTGAGGTAGTCCACGGCGCGCGGCGAATCGCGCAGCAGCCGGCGGTAGGCGTCACCGGCCTTCTCCAGCACGTCGGTGAGCGTGGCCTGCCGCTCGCGGCGGGCGGCCACCTGGGCCTTCTGCTCCGGCGAAAGCGGATCGTCGTCGGGCACCTGCAGGCCGTACTGGCCGGCCAGGTCCTGAACCGCGTCGCGAAAGCCGACGCCCGTGTGCTCCATCAGGAAGCGGATCGCGTCGCCATGGGCCCCGCAGCCGAAGCAGTGATAGAACTGCTTGGTCGGGCTGACCGAGAAGGACGGCGACTTCTCCCCGTGGAAAGGGCACAGCCCCATGAAGTTGGCGCCGCCCTTCTTGAGCTGCACATGGCGCCCGACGATCTCGACGATGTCGGTGCGGGCGAGCAGTTCCTGGATGAAGGATTCGGGGATGGCCATGCGGAAGAACCAACGAAAAAGGGGCGCCTCCGGTCGGATGGCGCCCCCTCGGGCGAGGCGGAAGTATCGGCGAAAAGCCGTCCGCCCGGCCCGTGCAGGGTCAGCGCGGCGCCAGGCGAATGGCGCCGTCCAGGCGGATCACCTCGCCGTTGAGCATGTCGTTCTCGATGATGTGCCTGGCCAGCTTCGCGTAATCCGCCGGCGTGCCCAGGCGCGAGGGGAAGGGCACGCTGGCGGCCAGCGCGTCCTGCACCTCCTGCGGCATGCCGAAGAGCATGGGCGTGCCGAAGATGCCGGGCGCGATGGTCATGTTGCGGATGCCGCTGCGCGCGAGGTCGCGGGCGATGGGCAGCGTCATGCCCACCACGCCGCCCTTGCTGGCGCTGTACGCGGCCTGGCCGATCTGGCCGTCGTAGGCGGCCACGCTGGCGGTGGAAATCAGCACGCCGCGCTCGCCGGTGGCCTCGGGCTCGTTCTTCGCCATGGCGTCGGCGGCCAGGCGGATCATGTTGAAACTGCCCAGCAGGTTGACGCGCAGCGTCTTCTCGAAGACGGCCAGAGCGTGCGGGCCGTTCTTGCCCACGGTCTTCTCGGCTGGTGCGATGCCGGCGCAGTTGACCAGGCCCACGAGCTTGCCGAGTTCCAGCGCCGCGGCCACCACAGCCTGGCCGTCGGCCTCCTGGCTCACGTCGCAGCGCACGAAGCGCCCGCCGATCTCGGCGGCGACGGCCTCACCCTTGTCCGCCTGCATGTCGGCGATGACGACCTTCGCGCCGTGCTCAGCCAGCATGCGCGCCGTGCCTTCGCCGAGGCCCGACGCGCCGCCGGTGACGATGAAAACCCTGTCCTTGATCTGCATGGATGCTGTCTCCTTGTTGCGGGCAAAACCGCCATGATAGGAGCGGGCGCGCTGGCGCCGGCGGACGAAAAAAAGCCCCGCCGAGGCGGGGCCGAATGGATCCCGTGAGGACCCAAGGAGACAACCAGCAAGAAATCAGCGCTTGGCGGTGGCCGTCTTCGTGGCGGTCTTGGCGGCGTTCATGGCCTGCGTCGAGACGGCGTTGAAGTTGGCTTCGGCCACGTCGGAGGCCTGCTTGACGGCCTTCTGCACGGATTCGAAGGCGTTGTTGGCGGCGGCCACGGCGCTCTTCATCATGGCGACGGCGGTTTCGGAGCCGGCCGGGGCGTTCTTGGCGGCGCTGTCGATCAGGCCGACCATGGCTTGTTGGGCTTCCACGGCCTTGCTCTCGAAGGCCTTGGTGAATTCGGCGCTGGTGCCCTGGGCGATGTCGTACAGGTGGCGGCTGTAGGCGGCGGTCTTCTCGGCCATCGGCTGCATCATGCTGGCTTGCAGGGCCAGCAGTTCCTGCGCGTCCTTGGCGCCCAGCACGGCGTGGGCCGTGCCAGCGGCTTCGCTCAGGGCGGCCTTGGAGGCGGTCACGTTCAGCTCGATGAGCTTTTCCATGCCTTCGAAGGCCTTGGTCGTCAGACCGAACAGCGTGTCGATGTTGGCCTTCTGGGCGGCGATGATCTGGTCGGCGGTGAGTGCCATGGTGAGCTCCTGGAGGTGGTGGAAGTGGGGTTGCCGCGTTTGCTGCGCTGCAACATGGGATGAAGTATGGCAGCGGCACGTGGCGATCTCAAGGGGTTTTGCTGCGATGCAGCATTTTTAGGTGACAGCCCCTATTCGGGGCGCCCGGCAGAATCGCCGCCCATGAGCAGCGCCCGCCCCACGCCCCAGCCGCGCGACCATTACCGCGCCTTCCGTCCGATCACCACCCGCTGGATGGACAACGACATCTACGGGCATGTCAACAACGTCGTCTACTACAGCTGGTTCGACACGGCGGTGAACGCGCTGCTGATCGAGCGCGGCGCCCTGGATATCCACCAGGGCAGCACCATCGGCTTCGTCGTCGAGACGCAGTGCAACTATTTCGCGCCGCTGGCCTTCCCTCAGGCCATCGAGGCCGGCGTGCGCGTGGCGCACGTGGGCAGCAGCAGCGTGCGCTACGAGGTCGGACTGTTCGCCGAAGGGGCGCCAACCGCTGCGGCCCAGGGCCACTTCGTGCATGTCTATGTCGACCGGGCCACGCAGCGGCCGGTGGCTTTGCCCCCGGCCTTGCTCGCGGTGCTCGACACCCTGCGCTGACGGGGGCGTCTTCAAGACGGAAAAGGCAGCCCCGCCCGGGACCGCCCATAAAAAAGCGGCACCCGAAGGTGCCGCCAAAGCGCTTCCGTCAAACGCGAGGAGACAAATTACTTCTTGGCGACCATGGCCTTGATGTCGGCCTTGGCCTTCTCATGGTCGGCCTTGGCCTGCGACTGGCAGGCGTTCTTGGCATCGCCGCTCATGTCGTCGCACTTTTCCTTGGCCACGTCGTAGGCAGCATCGGCCTTGGCCTCGGCAACCTTCTTGGCGTGGCTGTTGCTGGGCTTGTAGGACTGCTCCAGTTCGGCCTTGGCGATGTTTTCCTTGCCCTTGGCTTCCTTCTCGCACACGTCCTTGGCGTTGTCCTTCAGCGTGTCGCACTGGGCCTTGTCGGCCTTGTACTGGGCGGAGATCTTGTCCTTCTCGGCCTTGTACTCGTCCTTGGTCATGGCGCTGGCCTGGACGGCGCCGAACAGGCAGCCGGTGGCAATGGCGAGGGTGAGTGCGGTCTTCTTCATGGTGTGGTGCTCCTTGGGCAACGATTGAAATTCGGTTGTTCGGGTTCGGAGGAAGTGGCGCAGCGCGCTCAGTACTTTTCCATCCACAGGGCGGCGGGGGTGCGGCCTTCGGCGCTTTCCCAGGCCTTGACTTGCGCTTCTGCCTCGTCGCGGCTGATGCCATGACGTTCCTGGATCTTGCCCAGCAGCTGGTCGCGCTTGCCGGCCACGACGTCGAAGTCGTCGTCGGTCAGCTTGCCCCATTGCTCCTTGACCTTGCCCTTCAACTGCTTCCAGTTGCCTTCGATGATGTCCTTGTTCATGGGATCTCCTTTGGGTTGCTTGCGGGGCCCTGTCGGTGCCGCCGTGCTATGCACTGTGGTGGGGGTACGGTGCCGCCCCGGTAGGACGCCCAAAGGATGGCTCGTAGGCGCAGGCGCACCATGACCGTGATAATCCGTCTCACCATTTCCGGTGCCGGAAAGCCAGCCTTTCCGGGGAGACAACCGCGCCGCCCCGCGCCGAGCCGTTTTCATGATCATCCAGAGCCTTCTCGACACCGACCTGTACAAGTTCACGATGATGCAGGTGGTGCTCCACCACTTCCCGGGCGCCAAGGTCGAGTACCGCTTCAAGTGCCGCAACCCGGGTGTGAACCTGGCGCGCTTCGCGGCCGAGATCCGCGAGGAGGTACGGGCCCTGTGCAGCGTGCAGTTCAAGGACGCCGAGCTGGCCTACCTGCGCTCCATGCGCTTCATCAAGAGCGACTTCGTCGACTTCCTGGGCCTGTTCCGGCTCAACGAGAAGTACATCGAGATCGTGCCCGACGCGGCCACCGGCGAGATCGACATCCACATCAAGGGCCCGTGGCTGCACACCATCCTGTTCGAGATCCCGGTGCTGGCCATCGTCAACGAGGTGTACTTCCGCAATACGCAGCGGCAGCCCGACCTGGAGGAAGGCCGCCGGCGCCTGCAGGCCAAGATCGGGCAGTTGAAGGAAGCGGGCCTGGAAGACCTCAAGATCGCCGACTACGGCACCCGCCGGCGCTTCTCCAAGACCTGGCATGAGGAGGTGCTGCGGACGCTGACGGCCGAACTGGGCGCCGTGAGCCCGCAGCCGCGCGCTGCGGAGCGGCTGCCGCAGTTCGCCGGCACCAGCAACGTGCTGTTCGCGATGAAGCTCGGCCTGCTTCCGCTGGGCACCATGGCCCACGAGTACCTGCAGGCCTGCCAGGCCCTGGGCCCGCGGCTGCGCGACAGCCAGATCTACGGCTTCGAGATGTGGGCCCGCGAGTACCGCGGCGACCTGGGCATCGCGCTGTCCGACGTCTACGGCATGAGCGCCTTCCTGCGCGACTTCGACCTGTACTTCTGCAAGCTCTTCGACGGCGCCCGGCACGACAGCGGCGACCCCTTCGAATGGGGCGAGCGCATGATTGCCCACTACGTGGCCAACCGGGTCGATCCGCACACCAAGACGCTGATCTTCAGCGACGGCCTGACGGTGCCGCGCACCATCGAGCTCTATCGCCAGTTCCGCGGCCGCTGCCAGCTGGCCTTCGGCATCGGCACCAACCTCACCAACGACCTGGGCTACGAGCCGCTGCAGATCGTCATCAAGATGATCCGCTGCAACGGCCAGCCTGTCGCCAAGCTGTCGGACACGCCGGGCAAGGGCATGTGCGACGACGAGAAGTACCTGGCCTACCTGCGTCAGGTGTTCGAGATCCCCCAGCCCGCCACGCCTTGACCAACGCCAACGTGACTTCGCTTCTTCGCCGGATCCGCCCCTCGCGGGCTTTCATGGGGGCTGCACTGGCAGCCCCCGCGCTTTCGCAGGCGGCCACCTTCGACGGTGCCGCGCTGTCGCCGCTGTGGGGCCTGCCCTTCGCGGGCATCCTGCTGTCGATTGCACTGATGCCGCTGTTGGTGCCCACCTTCTGGCACCACCATTTCGGCAAGGTGGCGGCAGCCTGGGCGCTGGCCTTCCTGCTGCCCTTCGCGGCCGTCTTCGGGCCAGGCCTCGCCGGCGCGCAGGTGGTGCACGCGCTGCTGGCCGAGTACATCCCCTTCATCGTACTGCTGACGGCGCTGTTCACGGTGTCGGGCGGCATCTACATCCGCGGCAACCTGCACGGCTCTCCGGGGCTCAACACCGGGCTGCTGGCCATCGGAGGCCTGCTGGCCAGCATCATGGGCACCACGGGTGCGTCGATGCTGCTGATCCGTCCGCTCATCCGTGCCAACGACAACCGCAGGCACAAGGCGCATGTGGTGGTGTTCTTCATCTTCATCGTCTCCAACGTGGGCGGTTCGCTCACACCGCTGGGCGACCCGCCGCTGTTCCTGGGCTTCCTCAAGGGCGTGGACTTCTTCTGGACCACCTGGCACCTGCTGCCCGACACGGGCTTCGTCCTGCTGTGCCTGCTGGGCATCTTCTTCGTGCTCGACCGCTTCTATTACCGCAACGAAGGCGTGATGCCCGTCGACCCCACGCCCGACACGCGCGGCGTGCGCTTCGAGGGCCAGGTCAACTTCGCGCTGCTGGCGGTGGTGCTGGGCCTGGTGCTGCTGAGCGGCCTGTGGAAGAGCCCGGTGGTGTTCGACGTCGCCGGCACGCCCGTGGGCCTGCCGGGGCTGGTGCGCGACGTGGGCCTGGTCGGCGTGACGCTGCTGTCGCTGGCGCTGACGAAGCGCGAGGTGCACGAGGCCAACCAGTTCGGCTGGGGCCCCATGCTGGAGGTGGCCAAGCTCTTCGCCGGCATCTTCCTGACCATCGTGCCGGTGATCGCCATGCTGCGTGCCGGCACGGCCGGCCCCTTCGGCGCCGTGGTGTCGGCCGTGACCCGGCCCGACGGCCAGCCCGAGCCCGCCATGTACTTCTGGGCCACGGGGCTGCTGAGCTCCTTCCTGGACAACGCGCCGACCTACCTGGTGTTCTTCAACACCGCGGGTGGCGACCCCGCCACCCTCATGACCACCCATGCCGCGACCCTGGCCGCCATCTCGGCCGGTGCCGTGTTCATGGGCGCCAACAGCTACATCGGCAACGCGCCCAACCTGATGGTCAAGGCCATCGCCGAGGACCGCGGCGTGCGCATGCCCAGCTTCTTCGGCTACATGGCGTGGTCGGGCGCGGTGCTGCTACCGCTGTTCGTGCTCGTCACCTTCATCTTCTTCCGCTGAGCGGGGCGCGGCCGTTGGCGGCCGACCCGCATCGGCGGCTCTTTCGAAAAACGGAAACATCCATGAGCAAGCCCGCCGTCCTCGTCGCCCGCGCCGTCTTTCCCGAAGCCGTGGCGCGGCTCGCCGAGCATTTCGAGGTCGAGGCCAATCCCGCCGACGATCTCTGGTCCAAGGCCGAACTGATCCGCCGCCTGCAGGGCAAGGTGGGCGTGTTCACCACCGGCAGCGAGCGCATCGACGCCGAGGTGCTCGACGCCTGCCCGCAGCTGCGCATCTGCGCCAACATGGCGGTGGGCTTCAACAACTTCGACGTGGACGCCATGACGGCCCGCGGCGTGCTGGGCACCAATGCGCCCGACGTGCTGACCGAGACCACGGCCGACTTCGGCTTCGCGCTGCTGATGGCCACGGCCCGCCGCATCACCGAGAGCGAGCATTTCCTGCGCGCCGGCCAGTGGACCAAGTGGTCCTTCGACATGTTCGCCGGCGCCGAGGTGCATGGCAGCACGCTGGGCATCCTGGGCATGGGCCGCATCGGCCAGGGCATCGCCCGCCGCGGCGCGCACGGCTTCGGCATGAAGGTGGTCTACCACAACCGCTCGCGCCTCTCGCCCGAGCTGGAGACCGAATGCAAGGCGACGTATGTCGCCAAGGACGAGTTGCTGCGCACCGCCGACCACCTGGTGCTGGTGCTGCCCTACACGCCCGCCAACCACCACAGCATCGGCGCGGCCGAGCTGGCGCAGATGAAGCCGACGGCCACGCTGGTCAACATCGCCCGCGGCGGCATCGTGGACGACGCGGCCCTTGCCCAGGCGCTGAAGGACCGGCGCATCGCCGCCGCCGGCCTCGACGTGTTCGAGGGCGAGCCCAAGGTGCACCCCGACCTGCTCGCCGTGCCCAACGTGGTGCTCACGCCCCACATCGCCAGTTCCACGACCGCCACCCGCCGTGCCATGGCCGACCTGGCCGTGGACAACCTGATCGCCTTCCTCACCACCGGCCAGCCGCGCACGCCCGTCAATCCGCAGGTGCTGGGCCGGGTGCGCGGTCAATGACGGAGGCGATGACGCTGCAGGACTGGCTGCTGCTGGGTCTTGGGCTGCTGAACCTCCTACTGCTGGCCGTGCTGCTGCTGCGCCGGCCCGCCGAGCCCGACGTAGGGCAACTGGCGGCCCCGATCCAGGCGCTGCTGGAGCGCAACGAACGCGCACTGCGCCGCGAGATCGCCGACAACGCCCGCGCCGGCCGCCAGGAAAGCGCCGCCGCGCTGGCTACCTTCCAGCAGACCCTGCTGGCCCAGGGCGCCGAGGCCACGCGGACGCAGAACGCGCAGCTCGATGCTTTCGCGCAGCAGATCGGCACGCTCCGCCAGTCGCTGGCCGAGACGCTCACCCGCCAGCTGCAGGGCCTGAGCGAATCCAATGCCCGCCGCATCGCCGAGGTGCGCACGACCATGGAGACGCAGCTGGCCCAGTTGCAGGCCAGCAACAGCGCCAAGCTGGAGGAGATGCGCCAGACGGTCGACGAAAAGCTGCAGAGCACCCTCGAAGCGCGACTGGGCGAGAGCTTCCGCCAGGTGGCCGAGCGGCTGGAGCAGGTCTACAAGGGCCTGGGCGAGATGCAGACGCTGGCCCAGGGCGTGGGCGACCTCAAGCACCTGCTGACCAACGTCAAGACCCGCGGCATGTTCGGTGAGGCCCAACTGGCCGCGCTGCTGGAGCAGGTGCTGGCGCCCGAGCAGTACGCGGCCCAGGTCGCCACCCATCCGGAGTCGCGCCAGGTGGTGGACTTCGCCATCCGACTGCCGGGCCGAAGCGCCGACGGCACGCCGGTGTGGCTGCCCATCGACGCGAAGTTTCCCAACGAGGACTACGAGCGCCTGCTCGATGCCCAGCAGCGCGCCGACGCCCTGGCGGTGGAGGTGGCGGCCAAGGCGCTGGAGACGCGCATCCGCCTGGAGGCGCGCGGCATCCACGAGAAGTACGTGTGCCCGCCGCACACCACCGACTTCGCCATCCTCTTCCTGCCCACCGAGGGCCTGTATGCCGAGGTGCTGCGCCGGCCGGGCCTGATGGAAGCGCTGCAGCGCGACCACCGTGTGACGCTGGCGGGCCCCACGACGCTGCTGGCCATGCTCAATTCGCTGCAGATGGGCTTTCGCACCCTGGCGCTCGAAAAGCGCAGCAGCGAGGTCTGGCAGGTGCTGGGCGCCGTGAAGACCGAGTTCATGAAGTTCGGCGAGGTGCTGGACAAGGTCAAGCGCCAGACGCAGACCGTGCTCAACACGCTGGACCAGACGCAGACCCGCACCAATGTGCTGACGCGCAAGCTGCGCAGCGTCGAGGCCCTGCCCGATGCCCAGGCGCAGCAGCTGCTGCCCACGGTGGCCGAGGCGGCGGCCGACGCAGAAGAGTCCGAGGAGGGCGGCGCGCCGTGAGCGGCGCCGAACTCGCGCGATTGATCGCGGCGCAGGTCTGCCTGCACGCCACCATGGCCGGCATCCGGCTGGCGGCGCCGCTGCTGGCGCTGCAGCAAGGGCACGGTGCCGCCTCGGTGGGCGTGCTGATCGCGCTGTTCGCGCTGACGCAGGTCTTCCTGGCCCTGCCGGCCGGCCGCTACGTGGACCGGCATGGCCTGAAGCGGCCGATGGCGATGGCCGTGACCGCCGCCTTCGTCGGGGCATTGCTGCCGCTGCTGTGGCCGGCCTTTCCGGCCATGTGCGTGTCGGCCCTGCTCACCGGCGGTGCCACCGGCGCCACGGTCATCGCGCTGCAACGGCATGTGGGCCGGGCGGCGCAGGGCACGGCGCAATTGCGGCAGGTGTTCAGCTGGCTGGCCATCGCGCCGGCCGGTGCCAACTTCTTCGGACCCTTCGCGGCCGGCCTGCTGATCGACCATGCCGGCAGCACGGCCGGCGATGCGCGGGCCTACGCGATCTGCTTCGCTTTCCTGGCGACGCTGCCGCTGGCGTGCTGGATGCTGGTGCGGCCCACGCGGGAAGCGCCTTCGGCCGCGCCCGCCGTGCATGCGCCCGGCACCCGCGCCTGGGACCTGCTGCGCGAGCCCATGTTCCGGCGCCTGCTGTTCGTCAACTGGATGCAGTCCTGCAGCTGGGACGTGCATGCCTTCGTGCTGCCGCTGCTGGGTCACGAGCGGGGGCTGGGCGCCTCGGTCATCGGCACCCTGCTGGGTGGCTTCGCGATCGCGGCGGCGCTGGTGCGCATGCTGCTGCCGGTGCTGGCGGCGCGGGCCACCGAGCGGCAGGTGATTCTGACCTCCAACCTGGTGGTGCTGGCCGTGTTCGCGCTCTATCCGCTGCTGCGCGATCCGTGGGCGATGGGGGCCTGCTCCGTGCTGCTGGGCTTCGCGCTCGGCGCCGTGCAGCCTATGGTGATGAGCATGCTGCACCAGATCACGCCGCATCACCGCCAGGGTGAGGCGCTGGGGCTGCGGCTCATGACCATTAATGCGTCGAGCGTGGTGATGCCGTTGCTCTTCGGCTCGCTGGGCGCGCTGATCGGCGTGGCCGGCGTGTTCTGGGTGGTGGGCGCGGTGATGGCGGTGGGCACGCCGGCCGTGCGGGGGCTGCAGGCGCCCGACGACCACCGCGGCTGAGCGCCAGCGCGGCCGGCAAGGGGAAGAGCTGGGCCGCCGCGGCCTGAGTGTCCACAAACTGGACATGGATTGGATACAAAATGGCACGTCGATTGCTTGCGCTTCGGCATCCCTCCCGCCGGTGCACCAAACCGGCCCGAAAGTGCCCATGACCGAACCCCTCCACTTCGACCTGCTGCTGCTCGATGCCATCGCGCTGACGGCCGACCCCGCCCGCCCCGAGATCCGCGGTGCCGCCCTTGGCGTGCGCGATGGCCGCATCGCCTGGCTGGATGCCCAGCCCCCCGCGCAGTACACCGCCGACCGCACGCTGCAGCTGACCGACCATTTCGTGACGCCCGGCTTCGTGAACGTCCACACCCACAGCATCCTCAGCATGGTGCGCGGCGTGGCGGCCGACCTGGGCTTTGCGCCTTCGTACACGCCGGGCATTCCCAAGGGCACGCAGGTCGACGAGGCGCAGGCCCGCGCCCTGGCCCGTCTGGGCGCGCTGGAGGCGCTGCTGGCCGGCTCCACCCTGGTGGGCGACAACTTCGTGCATGCCGACATCTGCACCGAGGCGATGGCCGAACTGGGCCTTCGCCTGGCGCCGAGCTGGCGCATCCACGACGTGGACTTCGCGCGCGTGGCCCATGGCGACTGGCACCACAGCGCCGCCATCGGCCAGGCCACGCTGGGGGCCGGGCTGGCGCTGCACGATCGCTGGCAGGGCCATCCGCGGGTGCACGTCAACCTGGCGGCGCATGCGGTGGACACCTGCTCCGACGCCTTCCTGCGCGAGGTGGGCGAGGCCGCCGCCGCACGCGGGCTGCGCGTCAGCACCCACCTGGGCCAGAGCAAGGTGGAGGTCGAGCGCGTGCGCGCGCGCACCGGCCGCAGCTCCACCGAGGTGCTGGCCGACACCGGCCTGCTCAACGAGCGGCTGATGGGCGGGCACTGCATCTACGTGAGCGAGGCCGATGCCGCCCGCATGGCCGAGGCCGGCGCGCATGCGGTGCACATCCCCAAGTGCAACGCCGCCTCGGGCCGGCTGGCGCCCACCCCCATGCTCCAGCGCGCGGGCGTGAACATGGCACTGGCCACCGACACGCAGCATGGCGACATGGTCGAGCTGATGCGCTGGGCGCTGGCCACGGCCCGGGTGCAGGAAGGCGGCGTCGACGACGGCTGGCAGCCGCACCATGTCTTCGACATGGCCACGATGGGCGGTGCCCGGGCGCTGGGCCTGGAGGCCGAGATCGGCAGCCTGGCCGTGGGCAAGTCGGCCGACTTCGTGGTCATCGATGGCCGTCGCCCGCACCTGCGACCGCATGTGAATCCGCTGGGCGCCCTGGTGCACTGCGGCCAGGGCCGGGACGTGCGCCATGTGGCGGTGCAGGGCGAGCTGCTGGTGGAGGACGGCCTGCCCACCAAAGTGGACATGGACACCGTCTGCGCCGAGGCCGAGGCGGCATCGCGCGCGCTCTGGGGCGCGCAGGGGCGCGACTACTGGCGCTGAGGTTCCTGCGGCGCAGGGCCGCCGTCCAGGAAGTCCGCCACCTTCGACAGGAGCCGCACCTGGCTGCGGTCGATCATGGCGTTCATGGAGGCATTGCTGGCAAAGCGCACGCCGTTGGGTGCCCACAGCGTGGACGCCAGGTGGTCGTCGTGCCCGACCAGGGGCGGAAACAGCGTGCAGCAGCGCAGGCCCAGCGCTTCGAGGTAGCGGTCGATGGTGTTCTTCATCACGTCCTCGCCCTCGAAGCGGTAGTCGGCCAGGGCTTGCAGGGCCCGCGGGCCGTAGAGGCCGAAGACCATGCCGATCACCGAGTCGAGCCGGATGAGCAGGTCGCTGCCGTAGGGCTGCACGTCCAGCACCCGCGCCTGGGGCGAGAGGTCGGTGAGCAGGCCCGAGAACAGGTCCCAGCGCTCGGGGTGCGCATCCAGCTGTGCCAGCAGCGCGGGCAGACGGGTGTCGAAGTCCGTCGGCAGCCGGGCGTCGTCCTCCCACACCAGCAGCCTGTCGCGCCCGGCCTGCAGCGTGCGGCGCGCCAGGTCGCGGTAGCTGAGCGCCGTGCCCTTCCAGCCGTCCACATGGCGAAGTCCCGGAAAGAGCACGGCGCCGTGGCGCAGGCTTTCGCGCGCATGGGCGAAGCGCTCCGGCGCCTCGGGCAGGCAGAGCACCACGGCCTCGCCGTCCAGGCGGGTGCCGGCGGTGGCGGCCTCGAAGGCGGCATCGTCCAGCACGCCACAGCCATGCAGTGCCCGGGCCAGCAGGTGCGGCAGGCCGAAGGGCGTGCGGTCGTCCAGCGCGGCCGGGGCCGCGTCGGCCGGTGGCAGCGGCACATGGAAGATCTGGTGCTGCACCAGCCCGTCGGCCAGCAGCCTGGCAATGCGCGGCTGCACGGCCTCGAACACCGCGAGCGACTCCTGCAGCCGGGCCTGCAGCGGGTCGGCGTCGCCGGCCACGCCTTGCTCGTCCGGCACCTGCCACAGGATGCGCCGGTCGGCCGGAGGCAGCACCGTGAAGGCGCGCGGGTCCAGCACCAGGTACAGGTCGTCGGTGAAATCGGCCGGCATGGCGGCGTGCACCGTGCACTGCAGCGACAGGGCCTCCAGCAGCCCCGCCACGGCCGAGGCGATGTCCTGCCACAGGGCCGGGGCGACGAGCCTCACCGTGCGCACGGCCGCGAGCTGCCCCGAGGCGCGCAACGCCCGCATGCGGGTGCGGTAGTCCTGCACGGGCGCCGGCGCGGCCTGTTCGGTGGGCGGTGGAGGCGCCACCGCTGGCGTGGCGGCCGGCACAGCGGCAGGAGCGACCGCCGCCGGGGCCGGGACCGCGTGGCGCAGCAGCCGGCGAAGGTCGCGCGCCAGCCGGCGCAGCACACGGCGGGCGAAGGGCTGCCGGGCGGCCGCCAGTGCGGCGGCATGGCGCAGCCCCGCAATCTCTGCGTCCCGTCGGGCCAGTTCCTCGTTCAGACGGGCCACCTCGGCCTGCCGGTCGGTCAGCGCGGCGTGGCGTTCGGCCAGTTCGGCCGCCCGCGCGTCGAGTTCGCGGCGGTGCAGGTCGAGTTGCGCTTCCTGCGCCTGCAGGCGGCTTTGCAGATGCTGCAGGGCCGCGCGCAGGGCCTGGGCGGGCCGTGCTGCCTCCTGCGTATCGCCCGGCCGGTGGGCTTCGTTCCGATCGGCCGAGGAGGTGTTCATGGCCACAGCACCGGCGCTTCCTGGGGGCCTGACCGTTCCGCGACCTCGGCGGGCCGGCCCGGCATCAGGCCGGTGGCGTCGAGCAGGGCGCGCGGCAGGCCGTCCGCCGGCGCGGCGCGGTACGCGCGGGCCCGGCCGCGCAGCTGGGCCAGGTAGGCATCGTCCATGCACAGGCGCTCGATCTCGCGGCGCCAGGCGGGCCCGTCGTCCGGGTCGAGCGCGGGCATCAGGCCGGCCGAGGCTTCCACGATGGCCGGATGGTCCGACAGCACCACCGGCGTGCCCGCCGCCAGGCTCTCGGCCACCGGCAGGCCGAAGCCTTCGGTGAAGGACGGGAAGACGGCGAAGCGGGCATGCCGGTACAGCCACTGCAGATGCTCGTCCCGCGGCGATTCCACCACCCGCACATCGGGCACCAGCCGCCAGTTGCGTTCCACCGCCAGCCGGGCGCCGTCCACGCCCCAGCCCCAGCGGCCGGCGAGCACCAGCATCGGCAGGCGCCCGGCCGGCAGCCGCTGCCGCAGCTGCTCCCACACATGCAGCAGCAGGATGTGGTTCTTGCGGATCTCGAGGGTCGAGCAGTACAGGACGAAGGGCCGGGCCAGGTCCAGGCCCGGCGGTGGTGCGCCCGGCCGCGCGGGGCCGGTGTCCAGGCCGGCGGGGGCTGCCATGCGCAGGGGCGGCGCGGCGCGGCCCGCCTCCGCCATCGCGCGTTGTACCTGGCGCGCCGTGTGGCGCGAGACGGCCACCAGCTGGTCCGCCTCGGCGATGACGCCGAGCATGTCGGCCGTGTACTGGCGCGGATCGCGGCCGGCGGTCCACTGCGGCGTCTCCCACACCATCAGGTCGTGCACGGCCAGCACCACGCGCACGCCGCGCGCGCGCAGCGCCTGGAAGATCGGGACGCTCACATAGTCCCAGGGGTTGGAGACGCTCAGCAGCACATCGCCCGGGCCGGGCCCGTAGGGTCCCGCGCTGATGGGGGCGATGCGCACATTGGCCAGTGCACGGCCATGCAGCCAGCGGCCGAGGCGGCTGTCCGCCAGCCGGCGCAGGCGCGCCCTGCCGCCCTGGAAAGCGCCCAGCGCGCGCAGGCTGCGCCCCACCGACTGCGGCACGCGCGGCGGCGGCAATGGCGTGTTGGCCAGTTCGGCGGCAGCCAGCCGGCCGATGCCGTCGGGCGTGTTGGCCAGGAACTCCAGCTCCTGTCCGGTGAGCCGCCGATAGCCGCCGTCGTCGGCTCCGCGACGCACCAGCTGAACGGGCACGGGCTGCGCGGCCAGCAGATCGCCGGTATGGTGCTCCACCCGCGAGATGCCCACGGGCGAGTGCCAGCCCTTTTCGAGGCTGACGGAGACGTCGAACAGCAGCCCCGGGCCGGGCCGGCCGGCACCGGCCGGGGGCGCGTGGGGGCGGGGGCACCAGGCGCCGTCCAGCACGGCCGTGAGCTGGGCCAGCACCCGGGGCGTGGCGAAGTCGCGCCGGGCCCGCTCGCGCCCGGCCTGCCCCAGCCGGTCGGCCAGGGCGGTGTCACGGTGCAGTCGCTCGATGGCGGCGGCCAGGCCCGTCACGTCGCCTTCGTCGACGAGCAGGCCGTCGACCTCGTGCCGGATCAGCTGCGCCGGCGCGCCGCAGGCGAAGGCGATGACGGGCCGGCCCAGGGCCCAGGCCTCGATGATCGAGCGGCCGAAGGTCTCCGGTCCGCCATGGGCCGAGACCGAGGTGACGAGCACGGCCCGCGCCCCGCGCAGCAGCGTCGACGGATCGTCCACATGGTCGTGCAGGGCCAGGGTGGGCGCGGCGCCGGCCTCGGCCATCTGTGCCTGCAGTTCGCGGTACAGCTCGGGGATGGGCCGGTGGCCCACCGATGCGATGCGCAGGTCCGGGCAGCGCGGCCCCAGCAGTGCGGCGGCCTGCACCAGCAGGGCATGGCCCTTGAAGGGGTTGACCGTGGCCAGGTGCAGGAAGGGCGCGTCGGACGACAGTGCGGTTGCGGGCACCGGCGGAATGTCGACCGGGTTGGGCATGACCAGCGCCCGCATGGGGCCGTGCGGCCAGACATGGCGGGCGAGGTAGTCGGGTTTTTCGAGCACCGCGCGGTCGGGCACCAGCAGCGTGGCCCGGGGCACCTGGGGCAGCAGCTGCGCATGGTCGAACCACAGGAAGTCGTGCACGGCGACGCAGGCGATGACGTCCAGCCCGGGCAGCCAGCCGCCGGCCCGCGCCAGGATGCGCACCGAGTCCATCGTGTTGCTCAGGATGGCCGAGTGCCGCAGCGCCAGGAAGCGCTGCACAAGCAGCCGGGCGGCGCTGTCGGCGAAGTCTTCGCGGCCGGCGTCCACCGCGTGGATCTCCAGCGCGGGATGCGCCAGGTGCCGCAGCCGCTGCAGGTGCAGCGGGTTGCAGGCGAAGACCGTCACCGGCCGTTCGGCCAGGAGCAAGGGCAGCAGGGTCTCGATGTTGCGCTCGGCACCGCCGTAACCGGTGGCGACCGAGAGGATGAGCAGGGGCGGTCGGGCCGCGGTCGGGGCGGCGGTCGGGCGGGTGTCGGGCAAGGCGGCTTGCTGCGTCATTCGGGCGCAGGACAGGAGAGGGAGGAAGGCGACGCGAGGCAGTACTCGGCATGCAGCAGGCGCCCGGCCTCGCGCACCAGGCGCTCGGCCAGCACCGGATCGGTCAGCAGGGCGGCGCAGTGCCGTGCAAAGCGGTCCGCGCGGTCGGCCACGAGCAGGTGGCGGCCGGGCTCGACCGCCAGCCCGCGGGCGGCATGCGAGGTGGCCACCACGGGCCGTCCGTACTGCCAGGCCTCCAGCACCTTGAGCTTGGTGCCGCCGCCGCCGCGCACCGGCGCGATGACGGCCGTGGCCTGGGCGTACAGCGGTCGCAGGTCGGCGGGCTCGTGCGCATAGGCGATGCCGTGCGCCGCCAGCTGCTGTCGCAGCGACGCCTCGGCCCGGCCGGCCGCGACGACCTGCACATCGGGCACCCTTCGGCGCAGGCGGGGCAGCACGGCGCGGGCGAACCACAGCAGCGCATCCTCGTTCGGCGGATAGAACAGCGCGCCCACGAAGAGCAGCGTGCGCCCGTCCTTCGGCGGTGGTGGCAGGTCGGGCCCCGGATCGGGCACCAGCCGGTTGGGGCTGGCGTGCACCTCGCGCATGCCCGGCAGGCGCCCCACGCGGGCGGCGTCCTCGAAGGCGGAGAGATGGACGGTGCGGTAGGTGGGCAGCAGTTGCCGCTCCAGCCGGGCATAGCGCCGCGCCTGCAGCAGACCCTGCGCCGCGGCACGCCAGCGCCCGTGGCGCAGGGCCAGGCCGGCCAGGCTGCGGCGCGTGGCCGACTCCCAGTCGTCGCAGTCCATCTCGGCGACGGCGCGCCACGCGGCAGGCAGATGGGCCGCCAGGTCGTGCATGTAGAAGCGGAAGACGAGCACGCGCCCCGGCGCCGGGCCGGGCAGGGCAGCCAGCGCCGCGGCGGCGCCCGCGTCCGGCTCGAACCAGTCCGCCAGCGCGCGCGGCGCCAGGGCGGGGCCGGTGCAGTGCACCACATGCAGCCGGCCGGGCAGCGGCGTGCGCGGCACGGGCGTCTCGGCATGGCGGGTCACCAGCACGATGTCGAGTGCATGCGTGGCCGCCAGCTCGCAGGCCCAGCGCCAGCCCCGGCGCATCAGGCCCACGCCCTGCGGGTCGGGCAGCACATGGGTCAGCAGGATGGCCCGGCCGCGCGGGACCTGCGCGTCGCTCACGAGGCCCTCGACCCCCACAGCCGGCGCAACCACTGGCCCAGGGCCGACGGCGCGAGGCCGGGCGGCAGGTGCGGCCGTGCCAGGCGGGCGTAGGTGGTGCGCGCCTGCGCCACGTACTCGGGCGTGAGCTGCGTGTGGTCGAAGTCGGACATGTCGCGCCGGTCCACGTCCCACCAGAGGTGCGCCCACAGGTGCAGGCTGGTGGCGTCCGGCGGCAGCGTGCGGTCCTGCTCGAACAGGCCGGCGATGCCGTCGCGCGTCCAGTCGAGCGAGAAGAAGCGGCTTTCCGGCTCGACGCGGATCCATTCCGGGAACTCGCGGCTGAGCCGGTATGGCAGGAAGGTGGAGTGGTTGCTCCAGCTGCCGTCGAAGGCGCCCGGCATGCGCTCGATCCAGGTCCGCACGAAGGGCGAGCCGGGCTCGGCCATGATCAGCGCATTGCACAGCGAGCCCTCGGGCGAGGAGGGCGCGCCCACGTCGACGCGCTCATGGCCCATCACGCAGGATTCGTCGAACAGCGCGGCCGGCGGCGGCGCCACGAACAGGGTGTCCATGTCCGCATAGATGCCGCCCTGCTCATGCAGTACGCGCAGGCGGATGAAGTCGGACACATGCGCGTAGGCGAAGCGCCGGATGTAGTCGTCCTGGTAGTCCAGGTCGATGCGCAGCTCGTGCTCGGGAATCTGCTGCACCTCGATGCGCGGGCGGATGCGCTCCCACAGCGGCCCGTGCGGCTGGTTGTGCAGGTGCACCACCACGCGGTCCGGCCGGTTGACCTGCAGGCACGAGGCCAGGCACAGGTAGTGCAGCAGGTGGAAGGGCTCGGTCTGCGGCCGCAGGCCGAAGACGAAGTGGTAGGTGTTGGGGATGCGCGCGGGGCGCGCCGGCGCGGGAGGCGAAGTGGCGGTCAAGGTGGCTGCGGTCGCGAAAGGGCGGCAGGCGGCCATGCACTCGGGGCGCACCACCCAGCTGCCGCTTGGGGAGCCCCTGAGTCGATTTGTTATGTTTCGTCAAATATACACGACGGTTTTTTGCAATGAGCCCCAGTCCTCCCACGCCCCGCCGGGCGCTGCGCTACATCGGCCTTGGCGATACCAGCGGCTATGCCGTCGCGGCCGCGGCGCTGGTGCGCGCGCTGCGGGACGCGGGCACCGCCATCGCGTGGGAACCCATGCTGCCTGGTGGCGCGCTGGGCCTGGGCTATGCGCCGGCCGCCTCGCCGGAGGCCGGGCCCCAGGACCTCTGGCCCCTGCGCGACGACGCGCGCGAGTGCGACATCGCCATCGTGCACTTCGTGCCCGAGTACTACCCGCACTTCATCGCCCGCGAGCGCGCCCGCGGCACCCGCTGCGTGGTCGGCCACACGGTATGGGAGACCGACCGGCTGCCGCGCCACTGGCCCGCGCTCATCAACCGGCTCGACGCCGTGATCGTGCCGACCGGGTGGAACCGCCAGGTGTTCCGCGACAGTGGCGTGACGATCCCGATCTGGGTGGTGCCGCACCTGCCCCGGCCCGCGCGCGCCGCAACGGCGGCGGACCGGGAGCGGCTCCTCCAGCGCCTGCCGCCGCTGCAGGGCCGGCGCATCTTCTACACGGTGTCGACCTGGCTGGAGCGCAAGTCCATCGGGCCGCTGGTCGAGGCCTTCGCCGAGGCCTTCCGCCATGACGACCCGGTCGCGCTGGTCATCAAGACCACCGCGCACGACCTGGAGCGGGTGCGCCGCGATCCGGGCCACGAGGGCGAAAGCGTGCCGGTGCTGCCCCAGTTCGAGGCCATGGTGGGCCGCGCCGTGCTGCGCCATGGCCGCCTGCCGCCGCCCATCTGCCTGATCACCGACGAACTGCCCGACGGCGAGCTGCATGCCCTGCACGAACTGGGTGACTGCTTCGTCTCGCTGTGCCGGGCCGAAGGCTGGGGTCTGGGCGCCTTCGAGGCGGCGCAGGCCGGGCGGCCGGTGATCATCACCGGCTGGGGCGGGCCCACGGCCTTCCTGCGGCCGGATGCGGCCTATTTCGTCGAGAGCCGGCGGGTGCCCGTGCAGCCCGGCGAGGCCAATGGCAGCTACACCCCCGACCAGCACTGGGCCGAGCCGGACATCGCCGCGGCCGTCGCCGCGCTGCGGGCCGTGGCGGCCGACCCCGCCGAGGCGGCGCGGCGCGGTGCCATGGCGGCCCAGCACATCCGGCACGCCATCGAACCGGCGGCGGTGGCCGACGCGCTGCTGGAAGAGCTGGCCCGCTGCGAAGCGCGGGTCGAACCCGCGCCGGCCCCGGCTCCGGCCGATTCGGCTGCCCCCTTGGAAGCGGCGGCGCCGGCCGTGGTGCCGCCGCCGCCAGCCAGCCTGCCCCGGCGTGCGCTGCGCCGGGCGCGGCGTGTTCTCCGGGGGCTGATGGCGGGGCGGTGAGACCATCGACCTGCCGCCTTCCGCGCAGCACGATCAGGGCGCTGGCGCTCAGGGCCGCCGCTGCCGGATCAGCGTCAGCAGCGCCTGCGCCGCCGGCGACAGCGACCGGTCCCGCCGCCGCACCAGGTAGACCTGCCGGCTGAGCCCGGGCAAGGGCAGCGGCCGGGTGTGCAGCCCGGCCTGCTGGAAGTGGAACAGCGTCAGCGTCGGCACCACGCTGATGCCCAGGCCCGCGCGCACCATGCCCATCACGGTGGCCAGCTGCTCCACCTCCATCAGCGTGCGCAGCGGCTGCGGATGCAGGGCCGCCTCCAGGTACTGCCGCACGCTGCTCGTGCGCGCCAGGTGGATGAAGGGCCAGTCGCCCAGGTCGGCGGCCGTGAGCTTGCGGCGCCGCACCAGCGGATGGTCGTCGCGGCAGACCAGGTGGAAGTCGTCGCTGCAGAAGGGCTCGGCCTGCAAGAGTGGGGTGTCGGCGCGGATGGCGGCCAGCGCCAGGTCGGCCTGGCCGCCGGCCACGCGCTCGATGCAGGGCTCGGAGAGGACGTCCGCGATCTCCAGCACGATGCCAGGATGGGCCTCGCGGAATTCGGCCAGCACCTGCGGCAGCCAGCCCGCGGCCAGCGAGGGCAGCAGCGCCAGCGAGACGCGCCCGCGCCGCAGCTGGGCGCTGTCGCGCGCGGCATCGAGCGCCGCGTCGATCTCGGCGCGGATGCGCTCGGCCGCCGCCATGAAGTTGCGGCCCTCGTCGGTCAGCGCCACATGGCGCGTGCTGCGGTCGAACAGGCGCAGCCCCAGGCCTTCCTCCAGCGTGCGGATCAGCGCGCTGAAGGCCGGCTGCGACAGGTGGCACTGCTCGGCCGCGCGGGTGAAGTGGCGCTCGGTGGCCAGCGCCAGGAAGGCATCGAGCTGGCGGCTGCTCAGATTCATTGGGGATGCGGATGAATTGATCCTGACAATCTATTTCACAGAATAACGCTCCGCGCCTAGAGTGCCGTCGCAGGAGACACGCATGGCACTGAAGGAACGACTGCTGATCGGCTGCGCCGCTGGCTTCTCGGGCGACCGGGTGGACGCCGCCGCGCCCGTGGTGCGCGAGCTGATCGCCCGCGGCCAGAGCGCCGTGCTGATCTTCGAGACCCTGGCCGAGCGCACCCTGGCGCTGGCCCAGCTGGCCCGCCGCGACGACCCCGATGCCGGCTTCGAGCCGCTGCTGGACGAGCTGCTGCGCCCCGTGCTGGCCGACTGCCTGGCCCACGGCGTGCGCATCGTCAGCAACTTCGGCGCGGCCAATCCGCACGGCGCGGCGCGGCGCATCCAGCAACTGGCGCGCGGACTGGGCCTGCGCGCGCCGCGCATTGCCGTCGTGCATGGCGACGACCTCTCCGGCCCGGAACACCACGACCTGCTGGCCCGGTGCCTGGGCGCCGCCATGCCGGCCGAGCCGCCGGTCAGCGCCAACGCGTACATCGGCGCCGAGGCCATCGCCAACGCCCTGCGCGCCGGTGCCGACATCGTGGTCGCCGGCCGCGTGGCCGACCCGGCGCTGGCCCTGGGCCCGGCGCTGGCGCACCACGGCTGGGCGCTGGACGACTGGGACTGCCTGGCTGGCGCCACCATGGCGGGCCACCTGCTGGAGTGCGGCGCCCAGGTGACCGGCGGCTACTTCGCCGACCCCGGCTACAAGGAGGTGCCGGGCCTGGCCGAACTGGGCTATCCCATCGCCGAGATCGAGGCCGACGGCAGCTGCACCCTCTTCAAGCCCGAAGGCACCGGCGGCCGGCTGGACCTGCACACGGTCAAGGAGCAGCTCCTCTACGAGCTGCACGACCCCGGCGCCTATCTGACGCCCGACGTGGTGGCCGACATCCGCGAGGCCGAGGTGCTGCAGACGGCCGATGGCGTGCGGCTGCAAGGTGTGCGCGGCCATGCGCGGCCGGCCACGCTCAAGGTCAATGTGTGCCATGCCACCGGCTGGTTCGCCGAGGGCGAGATCAGCTATGCGGGCGCCCGCGCGCTGGGCCGGGCCCGCTTGGCCGGCGAGGTGCTGCGCGAGCGCCTGCGCGATGCCGGCGCGCTGCGGGTGGACCTGATCGGCGCCTGCAGCATCTTTGGTGACGACGCGGGTCGCGCCCTGGCGGCGACGCTCGATGCGGCCCCCGCTGCGCCGGACGATGCCCTGCGCGACATCCGCCTGCGCGTGGCTCTGCAGCATCCCGATGCGGCCGTTGCGCGCCGCCTGGTGCGCGAGGTCACGGCGCTGTACTGCTGCGGGCCCGCCGGTGGCGGCGGCGTGCGCACCGGCATGCGGCCCCGCCTGGGCACGCTGTCCTGCCTGGTCCCGCGCGAAGCCGTGAGCACCGGTTACTTCATGGCCGACTGAGGAGGCCGACGATGAACCCCACGCCTTTCCCCTCCGCCCCGCACGCCGATGCCGGCCGGGTCGTGCCCCTCCATCGGCTGGCCCACGGCCGCACCGGCGACAAGGGCAACCGCTCCAACATCAGCGTGATCGCCTGGCATGCCGACCTTTGGCCGCTGCTGGTCGAACAGGTGACGGAAGAAGCCGTTGGCGCGCTGTTCGCCCATCGCCGGCCCAGCCGCGTCACGCGCCACCTGCTGCCCAGGCTGCAGGCGATGAACTTCGTGCTCGACGACGTGCTGGATGGCGGCGTCAACGACGCCCTCAACCTCGACAGCCATGGCAAGGCGCTGTCGTACCTGCTGCTCGACCTGCCGGTGCGGGTGCCTGCCGCGCTGTGCGGGCATCTGGCCGGTCCACCCATCGACTGACGACCTTCCTTCATCCACCCTGACCCGAGGAGACAAGAGACATGAACCGATTCCCGCCTCTGCACCGACGCACCTGGCTCGCCGCCGCCCTGGCCGCCGCCGCCACGCTGCCCGGCCTGGCCCAGGCGCAGTCCCCGGCCTATCCGGCCAAGCCCGTCACCTTCGTCGTGCCCTTTGCGGCCGGCAGCGCCACCGACCAACTGGCGCGGGCGCTGGGCCAGTCCTTCACCGAGCAGACCGGCCAGTCGGTGGTGGTGGACAACCGCGCCGGCGCCAGCGGCATGATCGCGGCGCAGTACGTGGCCAAGGCGTCGGCCGACGGCTACATGGTGCTCATCACCACCAACACCACGCATGCGGCCAACGAGCACCTCTACCGCAAGCTGCCCTATGACCCGGTGAAGGACTTCGCGCCCGTCACCGGCCTGGGCAAGGGCGGGCAGGTGCTGGTGGTCAACGCCAGCGCGCCGTACAAGAACGTCGCCGAGCTGCTGGCCGCCGCGAAGAAGAACCCCGGCAAGATGAGCTTCGGCAGCGGCAGCTCGTCCAGCCGCGTGGCGGGCGAGATGCTCAAGCAGATGGCCCATGTCGACATCCTGCATGTGCCCTACAAGAGCAACCCGCTGGCCATCACCGACCTGCTGGGCGGTCAGATCGACATGATGATCACCGACACCTCCACCGGCGTGCCGCAGATCAAGGCCGGCAAGCTGCGGGCGCTGGGCTATTCCACGCAGAAGCGCAGCACGCAGCTGCCCGATGTGCCCACGCTGGACGAGGCCGGGGTCAAGGGCTACGACATGGGCTACTGGTTCGCCGCCTACGCGCCGGCCAACACGCCCGCGCCGGTGGTGGCCAAGCTCAACGAGGCGCTGGGCAAGGCGACGAAGAGCGCCGCCGCCAAGGGCTTCTTCGACGGCTCCGGTTCCGAGGCCTGGACCACGACGCCGGAGGAACTGGCCCGCTTCCAGGCCGGCGAGACGCGCAAGTGGGGCCAGGTGATCAAGGCGGCGGGCATCGAGGCCGAATAGCCCCAGGGCGGGCGAGGGCGCTCAGCGCCCGCCAGCGGCCCGGCCCATGCGCCGCAGCCGCGGCGTGACCATGGGCACCGTCAGCATGGTGCTGGCCACCGCCATCAGCAGCAGGGCCGTGAAGGTGGCGTTGGTGATGATGGCCTTGTCCAGCAGCACGTTGGCAAAGATGATCATGATCAGCGCCTTGGTCTGAAGCAGCCAGCCGATCAGCATCCCTTCGCCGCGGGCCCAGCCCAGGATGCGGCCGGCCAGGCCCAGCCCCGCCAGCTTGCCGGCCACCGAGGCCGCGAGCAGCAGGGCGGCCGCCCCGAAGACGGCAAAGCCGCCCACCTGCCAGCTGGTGCGCAGCCCCGTGCTCAGGAAGAACACCGGCATCACCACCAGCAGTACGTGGTGGCGCAGCAGGTCCATGTGTTCCTGGTCGAACCAGTCGCCGTCCATCACCACGCCGGCGATGAAGGCGCCCACCATGTAGTGCAGGCCGGACCAGTCGGCGCCCAGGCCGCAGGCCGCCAGCCAGATCAGGCCCAGGTACCAACGGTCGCGCTCGGGCACGCGGCGCATCAGGCGCCGGAACAGCACCGAGGCCACCGCAAACACCAGCAGGAAGCCCACCTGCCGGCCCACGCGCTCCCAGTCGGTCAGGATCACGGCCAGCACCCCCCAGATGGCGATGTCGTCCAGGCTGGCGTAGCGCAGGATGCGCTGGCCCAGCGGCTGACGAAGGATTTCCAGCTTTTCCATCAGCAGGATCAGGATCGGCAGGGCCGTCACCGCGCAGGCCATGCCGATGCCCAGCACGAATTGCCAGTGCTGGGCCTTGGCGCCCATCCAGCCGGGTTGCATCAGCAGCACCAGCGCCGCGGCACTGCCCAGCAGCAGCGGCACGCCCAGCGCCAGGCCGGCGGTCACGCTGCTTTCGCCGCGGTGCGTCCAGGCCTTGCGCAGGTCCAGCTCGATGCCGGCGATCCACACGAAGAGCATCACCGCCCACTGCGCCACGCCGTTGAGCGACTGGATCACCGGCGCGCTGAACACGAACTGGTAGTAGTCGGGAAAGGCCGCGCCCAGCACGCCCGGGCCCAGCAGGATGCCCATGATGATCTGCACCACCACCAGCGGCGCGAAGTAGTCGGTGCGCCCCAGCCGCCACAGCAGGTAGGGCAGGGAGAAGACGATCAGCATCGCGATCAGGAAGACTTCGGAGACGGTCATCGGCGCTCGGGGGGTGAAAGGCCGCGGCAGTGTGACATGGCCGCGCGTCGGCCAAAGGGCGTAGGACGGCCCAACATCGCACCCGCGGCCAGGGTTGCCGCCTTGGCGTTAGCCTTGGTGCATGTCCGCCCTTCCTTTCTCGACCGACGTGCGGGCGGCGCCCCTGCCTTCCAACCCGCCACCGCCGGCGCCGGGGCAGCCACCAGCGTCGCCGCCCATCATCGTGCCGCCGCCGGCCGGCGATCCGCCGCCGCACGAACTGCCCGTCACCGACCCGCCACCCCCGCCGCCCGTGGGCGACCCGCCCCGGCCCGTGGCCGCGCTGGGGCGGGTGCACATGCGCCGACTGCGCGAGGTGTACCGCTCGGCCGGCTGGCCCTGCTGCGATGCCATCGAAGTGGACCTGCTGGCGGCCGGGCTGCTGGAGCGCGTGCGCTCCGCCCTGGGCCACGAGACCGTGCGCCTGAGCGATGCCGGCCTGGCGCAGTTGGCCGGCGCCCTGGCCGGCAACCGCGGCGCGATGTCGGCCCACGAGGCGCTCGTTGAGCAGGTGGCGCGCGAGATGACCCGCGGCGGCCGCATCGCCTGGCGCGGCCTGAGCCTGCGGGCCCGCCTGGCGCCGCTGGAGCCCGACGGCCCGGCCCGCTGGTGCATCGCCCGGCCCGATGTCTTCTCGATCCGCAACACCACCGTCGAGGCCTACGCCCATCCCGTCGTGCACGAGGTCAAGGTCAGCCGCGCCGACCTGCTGGGCGATCTGCGCCGCCCCGACAAGCGCGCCGCCTACCTCGACCTGGGCGGCGAGTGCTGGTACGTGCTGGGCAACGATGCCCGCGGCCGGCCCGTCGGCGGGCCGGAGGACGTGCCCGCCGAATGCGGCGTGATGCTGCTGGAGGGAACGCGGCTCACGGTCGCCCGCGCCGCCGTGCACCGGCCGGTCGAGCGCCTGCCCTTCGGCGTGTGGATGGCGCTGGCCAAGGCCCAGCCCGTGGCCGGCTTCGATGACGAGGCACAGCAGTGGTTGATGGGTGCCGAAATCGAAGCGGATCCCGCTTTCACACGATAGACTGCAAATAATTGTTAATAGAGTGCCGGGGCGCCCTGGCCGGGACCCGGATGGGACCGGCCTCCCAAACACCCCGCATTCGTCGTCCGGGGATCGCTGCGTCGTGATCGCGTGCGAATGTCCTGGCGCTGTGCCTCCATGATTTCAAGTCTTGAATCCGCGCGGCCCCATCATTGGGAGGCCCTGCGCCGCGACCTTCGGGCGGGCGACTGGACCTTCCCCGAGGCCGGCACCGCCCCCGTCCTGCCGGGTGGCGAACTGTCCTTCGTCGTCCGCCGTGGCAGCGAGATCGCCATCGCTGCCGGCCGTTGGGGCCTGGTCACGCGCGAGACCCTGCGCGCCGGCCTGCCCGCGGCGCTGCGTGCCCGCACGGCCCTGATCCGCGACGACGAGCTGGGCAAGCTGGCCGTGCGAAGCGCCTGGCAGGGTGCCCAGCAGTGCCTGGTGCCCGTGGCGGCCCTGCATGTGCCCGATCACCGCAATCCCGAGGGCGAGCCGTGGCTCACCCGCATCGCGCGCCGGGACGACGGTCCCCTGTACCTGGCCGGCCTGTGGAACAGCTGGGCCGACGAGAACGGCGTGCGCCGCCTGAGCGTGGGCCTGCTCACCGTGGACGCCGCGGGCCATCCGCTGATGGGCAACTATGGCCCGCCGGGCAAGCCGCGTCGCATGCCGGTCGTCCTGCCGCGCGGCCTGGGCCGGGCCTGGCTGCTGGCGCAGGGCGAGGAGCGCGCGGCCTTCCTGCGGCCGCTGCCCGCCGCGCAGTTGAGTGCCATCTGCATGGAGAAGGGGAGCGGCGCGCAGGACGGGCCGGCCGTCCCCGACGCCGCCCTGCCGCCGCCGCCCGAGGTGCGCCGGCAGAGCCTGCTGCTGGTGGACGACGAGCCCAGCAACCTGCAGCTGCTGCGCCTGTCGCTGCAGGCGGACTACCACCTCATCTTCGCCACCGAGGGTGGGCGCGCCATCGAACTCGCCCGCGAGCGCCGGCCCGACCTGATCCTGCTCGACCTGATGATGCCGGGCGTGGATGGCTACGCCGTGTGCGAGGCGCTGAAGGCCGATCCGGGCACCGCGCACATCCCCATCGTCTTCTGCACCGCCGTGCACGACGGCGACGCCGAGGCCAAGGCGCTGCGTCTGGGCGCGGCCGACTACATCACCAAGCCCTTCTATCCGCATGTGGTGGCGGCGCGCGTGCGCACGCACCTGGCGGCGCTGGGCATGCTGGCCGCGCAGCAGTCCAGCCTGCGCCAGTTGCAGCGCCTGTGCGATGCGGCCGCCATGCGGGCCAACGTGAGCACCTCGCACATCCAGCGCATGAGCCAGACCGCGCACGAGATCGCGCTGGAGGCGGGCGCCCGCGCCGACTGGTGCGCCATGCTGCAGAGCTCGGCCCCGCTGCACGACCTGGGCATCGTGGCCGTGCCCGATGCGGTGCTGCGCAAGCCCGGTCCGCTGGATGCGGACGAATGGACCGTGATGCGTGCCCATCCGCTGCTGGGCGCCCAGCTCATCGGCGACGACCCGTCGGACGTACTGGGCATGGCCCGCGACATCGCGCTGTGCCACCACGAGCGCTGGGACGGCACCGGCTATCCGTCGGGCCTGGCGGGCGAGCAGATTCCGCTGGCGGCGCGCATCGTCGCCATTGCCGACAGCTTCGACGCCATGACCTCGCCGCGCCCCTATCGCGAGGCCTTGAGCGAAGAGGCGGCCGTGGCCCAGATCCGCGCCGGTGCCGGCGCCGCCTTCGAGCCGCGGCTGGTCGACGCCTTCCTGCGCGCGCTGCCGCGCATCCTGCGCATGCGCCAGCGCTGGGTGCGCGAGGTGGAAGGCCCGGCCGGCGCGGCGCCGGCGGCGGTCGAGGACGAGGCCGTGGACGAGCGCCGCTGAGGGCGCGAGGGGTGCGGCGCCGGGGGGAAAGGGCGCAACCCCGGTGCTACACTCCCGCGCTGTCTTTGCCGGAGCAGGCGAGACAGCCTCCAGGCCCTCCGCGGGCCGCCAGGCGGGTGTAGTTCAATGGCAGAACGGCAGCTTCCCAAGCTTCATACGAGGGTTCGATTCCCTTCACCCGCTCCACTCCCCTCAGGTCTTCTCCATCCCGCCGCCACGATGCGGCAGCCAAGCCGCCGCTTGCATCACGCCGCGGCTTCCGCGAGGTCCAGCTTCCGCTTTTCCGCGATGGACTTGCGGACGGTGCTCCAGATGGTCCAGACGAGCATGAGCGCGGTCACCGCCAGCAGGCTGGCGCTGATGGGCCGTTCGATGAACACCATGGGATCGCCGCGGGACAGCAGCATCGTGCGCCGCAGGTTTTCTTCCAGCATCGGGCCCAGGATGTAGCCCAGCAGGAGAGGTGCGGGCTCGAACTTCAGAACCATCAACGCGTAGCCCATCACCCCGAGCACGGCCACCATGTAGATGTCGAATTCGTTGCTGTTGACGCTGTAGACGCCCAACGCCACGAACACGAGGATCGCCGGATACATCCACGCGAAGGGAATTCGCAGCAACGCGACCCAGATGCCGATGGTGGGCAGGTTGAGGATCACCAGCATGATGTTGCCGATCGCGAAACTCACCACCAGGCCCCAGAAGAGCGCGGGCTGCTCGCTGATCAGCAAGGGCCCCGGCTGGATGCCGTGAATGATCAGGGCGCCCAGCATCACCGCCATGACGGCGTCGCCGGGAATGCCCAGTGAAAGCGAAGGCACGAACGCGGTCTGCGCCGCGGCGTTGTTCGCCGATTCGGGGGCGCTGATGCCGGCGATGGCGCCCTTGCCGAATTTGCGAGCGTCGCGTGCCACCCGCTTTTCGATGGCATAGGACATGAATGCCGCGATCGAAGGGCCGACCCCGGGAAGCGCACCCAGGGCGGAACCGAGGGCGGAGCCGCGCAGCATGGGCGCGACGCTTTCACGGAACTCGGCGCGCGAGGGAACCATGGACCGCATCGTGACGGGCTCGGGCTTGCGTTCCATGTCGGGGGAATTGATGCATCGCACCACCTCGGCGACGCCGAACAGTCCCATGGCCAGCGCCACAAGGTTGATGCCGTCGGTGAGTTCGATGATGCCGAAGTCGAAGCGCGAGACGCCCGAATTCACGTCCGTCCCCACCATGCCGAGCAGGAGGCCCAGCACCACCATGGCCAGGCCCTTGGCCGCCGATCCGATGCTCATGGAAGAAGCCGCCACCAGCCCGAGCACCATCATGGAAAAGAATTCGGCGGGGCCGAATTTCAATCCGATTTCGGCAATGGCCGGCGAAAAAAGCACCAGCAATACCAGCCCGGTCATGGCGCCCACCAGCGAGGCGATGGTCGTGATGAACAAGGCCAGGCCGGCGCGCCCTTTCTGCGCCATGGGATAACCGTCCAGGCAGGTCACCGCCGAAGAGGGCGTGCCGGGAAGATTGAGCAGAATGGCCGCCGTCGAGCCCCCGTATTGCGCGCCGTAATAGACGCCCGCCAGCATGATGATGGCGGCGGTCGGTTCAATATGGTAGGTAATGGGCAGCAGGAGCGAAATGGCCGCCAGTGCGCCGATGCCCGGCAGCACGCCGACGACGGTGCCCAGCAATACGCCGAAAAAGCAATACGCCAGCGTCATTGGCTCCATGGCAACCTGGAGCCCGAGAAGAAGATTGTTTGCGAGATCCATGACGCTGCTTCACCAGGGGAACGTGCGAACGTTCATCTGCAGACCGAACACGAAGATCCCCACAGTCAATGCAGACACCGCGGCGGAGATCACCAGTTTCTGTCGCACCGAGGTGCGCGCCGGCACCAGGGCCACCATCGAGGCCGCAAAAGCGGCGACCAGCACGCCTGCGGCCTGCAGGAGTGCGGCGAACAGGACGAGGCAGGCGGTGGCAGTGGCCAGGTTCCGCCATTGCACCTTGATGGGGTTGCCCTGCCGCCACCAGGCCGGCAGCGCCACCAGCAGGCCAAGCACGGCCAGCAGCCAGCCCAGCACGATGGGGAAATACCCCGGGCCCATGCGGGCGGCCGTTCCCATGGTGTAGCGGCTGGCGTACAGGCCAAAAAATACGCCGACGACCGTCAGTGCAATACCGCCGATCAGGTCGTGCGTGTCTCTGTGTTTCATGAATTTCCTTGTCTCCGCCATTGCAACCGCACAATGCCGGCCCCCGCGGGGTGGTCGGGAAATGGTAGGGGGGAAAGCCACGCCACCGCGTGACCGGAGCATTGCGATTCGGTAATGTTGTTGCGGCTTCTGAAAATTGGGTCGGAGGCGCGGAATCGAATAAAAGATGGAACAGCGGAATTTATTCCGCAATTCTGCAGCGCGCTGCGAGGTCTTTTTTTAAAAGGCGGCGGGCTCCGTCCGCGCACTGGATCAGCAACCCGACGTCGTCGGTCGCACACCGACATCGTGCTGCGCAAGCAACTGGGCGACCACGCTGGCGCCCATGTGGTCGTCGGGGTCCAGCAGGCGCAGGTGGTCCAGCCGTTCGGCGGCCTGGGCCGGCTCGCCGCGCCGCAATAGGATGAAGGCCTGGGCCTTGAGCGTGAACAGCCAGAGGCGCGCGGCTCCGGGTTGCAGGAAGTCCGTCATGCCGGGCCGCACCTGCCGCCAGTCGGAGGGCAGGCCGGCGACCTCGGCGGCGGCGACCAGCCCGCGCTCTGCGGCGCGCAGTGCCTGCGCCAGTTCGCCCTGGCTGGCGTGCAGCTTGTAGAGCAGGTAGTAGACCGGCAACGCCTGCGGCGAGGCCAGCACGGCGGTCCAGAGCGCCACGGCCGCTTCCTCGCGCGGCTTGCTGCGCGCTTCGTCCACCAGGTGCCGCACGGCTGGCGGCACCTCGCCGCCGAAGAAGGCGTCGGCCTCCTCGCCGGTGAAGAGATTCACCAGACCGCCTCGGCGGCGCGCAGCCGTTCGACAGGCTCGCCCTTTTCGAGGTGGCTGTCGAAGATCTCCTGCACGTCCTCCGGCGTCACGCGGCTGTAGAGCACGGCCTCGGGGTAGACCAGCACGTTCACGCCCTGGTCGCAGGGGCCGATGCAGCCGGAATAGGTGATGGCCACCTTCTCGTAGGCCTGGCGCTTCTGCAGTTCGGCCCAGAAGGCCTGCAGCACGGCGGTCGAGCCCTTGGCGCCGCAGGAGCCGCGCGGGTGCTGCGGCGGGCGGTTCTGGGTGCAGACGAAGACATGTCGTTCGGGGCGGGCCATGCGGGCCTCCTGGTCGTGGGCGTGGGACAGTGAAGGGCGCGGCCGCGCCGACGTGGCCGCGCGGGCGGTGCTCAGGCAGTCGCGATGTGCGCGATCCAGCGCTGCAACTCGCAGACGTGGCCGGCCTCTTCGCTGGCGAACTCATGGGCCATGCGCACGACCTCGGGGTCGCGGGCGGCGTCGGCCACGCCCTCGTAGAAGGCAGTGCCGGCGCGTTCGCCCTCGAGCGCGATCTCCAGCGCGGCCGGCACGTCGATCAGGCCGTCGATGCCGTGCCAGCTGGCGGCCTCGGGGCTGTCGCCACCCGGCCACTGGAAGTCGGCCGGCGCCAGCACGGGCAGCTCGCGGAAGCCGCCGCGCTCCATGGCCTCGTTCAGGTGCAGGCGCGAGAAGTGCGCCATGCGCTCGAAGAGCTTGCGCACCTCGTCGTTGCCGGCGGTGCGCATCACCTGGGCCAGGTCCTCGTAGCGGCGCGCGGCGTCGCGCTCCAGCGTGATGGCGTGGACCAGGAAGGTCTCGATGTCGTCGATCATCAGCCGAACTTGAAGAGGATGCCGTGGCCGCCGCGGGGATATTCCCACTCCACGTTGGCGTGCTCGCTGCAGATGATCCGGCAGCTGCCGCATTCGAGGCAGCCGTCGGTGATCAGCGTCACCCGCCCATTGCCCTCGGCCTTGTAGCAGGAGGCCGGGCACACGAAGGTGCAGCTCTGCGAGCGGCACTCGTTGGTGCAGACATCGCTGTCCTTGATGCGGATGTGCGGGCGGCCCGCATCGACGCGGTAGCGGTTCTGGAAGAGCTTCTCTTCCACATTGACGGCAATGGCGTTCATCGGAAGGCTCTCCAGAGTTTGTAGGCGTCGCCCATCAGGCCGCTCCAGCGGCGGGTCTTGCGGAAGCTGGCGAAGATCTCGCGCTCCTTGGTCTTCTTGTCCACCCCGTCCACGGTGATCATGGTGCGGGCGGCCTGCGCGACAAGATCGGGGTAGGTGGTGAAGAACTGCGGGTTCCTGTGCAGCACGCCGGGCATGTCGCGGTACTTGTGCAGGTCCTTCATCACGAAGGACTCGTCCAGCGCGGTCTTGTAGGCCTTCAGGCGGTCGGCCCGGTAGCCCTGGCCTGCGGCCTTGGCGGCGATCACGGTCTCGGCGGCAAGCCGGCCAGTGGTCATGGCCAGGTTGGAGCCCTCGCGGTGCGCCGCGTTGACGAAGCCGCCCGAGTCGCCCACGATCATCCAGCCGTTGCCGTAGACCTGCGGGATGGCGTGGAAGCCGCCCTCGGGAATGAGGTGCGCGCAGTACTCCTTCATTTCGCCGCCCTCGATCAGCGGGGCGATGGCGGGGTGGCGCTTCATCTGCTCCAGCAGCACGTAGGGGCTGGTGCGGCTGGGGTTGGCCTTGAAGTCGCCCAGCATGCAGCCCACGCCGATGGTCAGCGACTCCTTGTTGGTGTAGAGGAAGCCGGTGCCCATCATGCCGTCGGTGATGCGGCCGACCATCTCGATGACCACGCCAGACTCCTCGCCGATGTTGAAGCGCTGGCGGATGGTCTCTTCGGGCATGAAGAGGATCTCCTTGACCGCCAGGGCCACGTTGCCGGCCTGGATCTCGCCATGGAAGCCCGCCTTGCGCGCCAGCGTGGAGTTGACGCCGTCGGCCAGGATCACCACGTCGGCATACACGTCCCCGGCCTCGCGGTCGCACTGCACGCCCACCACCTGGTCGCCGTCCATGATGAGCTGCTGGACGGTGGTCTCGCAGATCAGCAGGGCGCCGGCCTCGCGCACCTTCGCGCTGAACCACTTGTCGAACTGCGCACGGATGATGGTGTAGCGGTTGTAGGGCGGCTTGTCGTAGTCGCTGCTGCGCACATGCGTGCCGACGAAGCTGGTGTCGTCCAGCACCCACAGGCGCTGTTCGATGATGTGGCGCTCCAGCGGCGCGTCCTCGCGGAAGTCGGGAATGATCTGTTCCAGCGCATTGGCGTACAGGATGGCACCCTGCACGTTCTTGCTGCCGGGGTATTCCCCGCGCTCGATCTGCAGCACCTTCAGGCCGGCCTTGGCCAGCGTGTAGGCGGCTGCGTTGCCGGACGGGCCGGCACCGACGACGATGGCGTCGAACTGGGATGGCTTTCTCATGGGGCGTGCTCCTCGGGGTGTCAGGCGACCAGGCGCCGACGCTTGCCCAGGTGCTCGGCGAAGGCGGCCGTGAGCGCGGGCAGCACCTGCAGCGCGTTGCCCACGATGCCGTAGTGCGCAAAGTCGAAGATGGGCGCGTTGGGGTCGGTGTTGATGGCGACGATCACGTCCGAGCTTTCCATGCCCACCCGGTGCTGGATGGCGCCGGAGATGCCCGCCGCGATGTAGAGCTTGGGCCGCACCGTCTTGCCGGTCTGGCCCACCTGGCGGTCGGCCTCCACCCAGCCGGCCTGCACGCAGGGGCGGGTGGCGCCCACCTCGCCGCCGAGCACACGGGCCAGCTCGAACACGAGCTTGAAGTTCTCGGGGTTCTTCAGGCCCTTGCCGCCGCTGACGATGACGTCGGCATAGGGCAGGTTGATCTGGTTGCTGGTCGCATCGGGCAGGAAGTCCAGCAGCTTGGTGACGATGCTGCTCTCGACCATGCCCAGCGTTTCCTGCACCACCTCGCCGCTGCGGCCTTCCTCGGCACGCGGCATGGCCATCACGCGCGGGCGCACGGTGGCCATCTGCGGCCGGTAGGCCAGCGTCATGATCGTGCACAGCAGCGAGCCGCCGAAAGTGGGCCGCGTGGCCGCCAGCGCGCGCGAGGTCGGGTCGATGTTCAGCTCGGTGCAGTCCGCCGTCAGGCCGGTCAGCAGCGTGGTGGCCACCGAGCCCGCCAGGTCGCGGCCCATGGAAGTGGCACCCAGCAGCAGGATCTCGGGCTGGTACTTGTTGACCAGGTCCGTCAGGCCCTTGGTGAAGGGCTCGTTGCGGTAGCCCAGCAGCACCGGGTCGTGGACGATGTAGGCCTTGTCGGCGCCGTAGCCGAAGGCCTCGGCGGCGAAGGCTTCCAGCTTCTCGTCGGGACCGCCCAGGATGGCGACGCCCACGCTGCTGCCCAGCTTGTCGGCGAGCTTGCGGGCTTCGCCCAGCAGCTCCCACGAGACGCTGTGCACATGGCCGCGGTCGTGCTCGATGAACACCCAGACGCCCTTGTAGGCCTTCAGGTGCTCGGGCAGCTCCAGGTTGCGGCCGCGCCCGGCGGGGCGCTTGGCGGCAGGCGTGGCGGGGGTGGCGGCGGCGTTCATGCGTCTTCCTTCATCGCGAGGTCGGCTTCCAGTGTGGGATGCCGGGTGAAGATCTTCTGCAGCAGGTTCAGCGAGACGTCGCGCAGGCTGGAGTCCTCCAGCGCCAGCATCTCGGCCTTCTCGCTGCGCGGCGTCGGGCCGAAGACCTTGCTGACCACGGTGGGCGAGCCCTTGAGGCCGATCTTGTCGAGGTCCTCGATGCCGGCCTGCTCCTTGTTCCACTTGCGCACCGGGTAGCCGGCGGCGTGGATCATGGCCGGCAGCGAGGCGAAACGCAGCTCGTTGGTGTTCTCCAGCATGGTGATCAGGCAGGGCAGGGCGGTGCGCAGCTGCTGCACGCCGCCTTCGGCCCGGCGCTCGACGGTGATGGTGCGGCCGTCCAGGTCGGTCTCGACGATGCGCGAGACATAGGTCAGCAGCTGCAGGCCCATCCGCTTGGCGATGCCGGGGCCCACCTGGGCCGTGTCGCCGTCGATGGTCTGCTTGCCGGTGAAGACGATGTCCACCGCCTGCTCGCGGCCGATCTGCCGGATGCCGGCCGCCAGCGCGTACGAGGTGGCCAGCGTGTCGGCACCGGCGAAGGCGCGGTCGGTGACCAGCACCGCGTCATCGGCCCCGTAGCTGATGCACTTGCGCAGCGCCTCTTCGGCCTGCGGCGGGCCCATGCACAGCACGGTGACCTTGCCGCCGAACCGGTCCTTGAGCCGCAGCGCCTCTTCGAGCGAGAACAGGTCGTAGGGGTTGACGATGGCCGGCACCCCCTGGCGCATGATGGTGTTGGTCACCGGATGGACGCGGATCTGCGCCGAGTCCGGCACCTGCTTGATGCAGACGACGATGTGCATGTCGGACCTCCGCGCCTCAGGCCGCCGCCCGCATGGGCAGCGTGCGCTTGAGGCTTTCGAGCGTGACGTGCTGCTTGCCGTCCACGTCCTGGAAGACCTTGAACACCTTCTCCTGCGCGGGCGTGGAGCTGACGAAGTCGCCGTACGCGCGCTGCAGCAGTGCCCGGTAGGCAGTGAACATCTGCAGCTCGTCGGACGGGTCCAGCGACTGCGCCTGCCGGATGTACTGGAAGAAGCGCTTGAGGATGTGCAGCCGGCTCACGTTGACGACCTTCTGTTCGAAGGGCACGCCGAAGAACTGCAGGAAGTCCTCGGCCGACGAGAGGGCCTTGAGTTGCTGGAGGAAGTTTTCCATGGCTGCTTATGCCTCGCAGGCGGGTTGGGATTGGGGGGCGGCACACACGGCGTCGCAGTCGTGGCAGGCGGCGTCGTCGGTGCCGAGGCCGCGCTCGCGCTCGAGCTGGGCCACGCGGTCGAGCAGGCAGGCGATGGCCTTGCCCACGGGGTCGGGGATGAGGTGATGGTCCAGGTCGAAGCCGTGGCGCGGCCGGCGTCCGCGCGCCACCACGCGGCCGGGGATGCCCACCACCGTGGCATCCGCGGGCACCGGCTCGATGACCACCGAGTTGGCCGCGATGCGCGCCCGGTCGCCGATGGCGATGGGTCCCAGCACCTTGGCGCCAGCACCCACGATCACGCCGCTGCCCACCGTGGGATGCCGCTTGCCCGGCGAGCCGCTGGTGCCGCCCAGCGTGACGCCGTGATAGAGCGTGACGTCGTCGCCGATCTCGGCCGTCTCGCCGATCACGACGCCGCAGCCATGGTCGATGAAGAAGCGCTGGCCGATGCGCGCGCCGGGATGGATGTCCACCTGCGTGAACCAGCGCGCCGCGAAGGAGATCCAGCGCGGCAGGTAGCGGCAGCCGCGGCGCCACAGCGCATGCGCGATGCGGTGCAGGGCAATGGCCTGCACGCCGGGGTAGATCGTCCACACCTCCAGCAGGCTGCGTGCCGCCGGATCGCGCTGCAGCACGCAACGCACGTCCCCGCGCAGCAGCGCGAACCACGAAGCCGGCACGGCTTCGGCCGGCGAAGCAGTCAGGGCGTTGGCGCTGGGTGGCATGGCGGGCTCCTCGTGTCGGTCGTTCGTCATGCGGCCAGCACGCCGGCACCGCCCTGCTGGGAGGCGCGCAGGAAGGCGTGCAGCTCGTCCTGCGTGGGCGCGCGCTTGGCCTGCACCGCATGGTGGCGGATGCGTGCCAGCAGGCGGCGCGTCAGCCCGTCGTCGTCCAGGGCCACACCCAGCGCGCGGTAGGCGTTGCGCACGGCCTGCGAGCCCGAATGCTTGCCCAGCACCGTGCGCCGTTCGCGGCCCACCTCGGCGGGGTCGAAGGCCTCGTAGGTGGCCGCGTTCTTCAGCAGCCCGTCCACATGGATGCCGGACTCGTGGGTGAACACGGCCTCGCCCACGATGCTCTTGTTGAAGGCCACGCGCCGGCCCGAGGCCTGCTCCACCAGCTGCGAAATGCCGACGAGCTGGCGCGTGTCCACGCCGGTCTCGCCCTGCTGCAGGTGGCGGGCGGCCATCACCACCTCTTCGAGCGCGGCATTGCCTGCCCGCTCGCCCAGTCCGTTGACGGTGGTGCTGGCGTGGGTGGCACCGGCGCGCAGCGCGGCCAGGGTGTTGGCCGTGGCCAGGCCCAGGTCGTTGTGGGCATGGATCTCGATCTCCATCGCATCGCCCACCGCCGCGCGCAGGTGGGCGATGGCCGCGTGCGTGGAGAAGGGGTCGAGCACACCCAGCGTGTCGGCATAGCGCACGCGGCGCGCGCCGTGGTCGCGGGCCTGGCTGGCGGCGGCAGCCAGGAAGGCGGGGTCGGCGCGCGAGGCGTCCTCGGCACCGAAGGAGATGCTGCGGCCCGTGCTCGCGGCCGCGCCGATGATGCGGCCGATCTCCTGCAGCACCCAGTCGCGCGAGCGGTCCAGCTTGTGCTGCAGCTGGATGTCCGACACCGAGATCGACAGGTGCACGATGTCGGCATCGCAGCGCAGCGCGGCGGCGAGGTCGGCCTCGGTTAGGCGGCCCCACACCATCAGGGTGGCGGGGCGGGCCTGCGCCGCGATGGCGTTGATGCAGGCGATCTCGTCCTCGCCCATGATGGGAATGCCGATCTCCATCTCGGGCACGCCGGCCGCGGCCAGCGCATGCGCGATGGCGCACTTCTCCTGCACCGTGAAGGCGACGCCGGCGGTCTGCTCGCCGTCGCGCAGGGTGGTGTCGTTGATGACGGGGGGATGTGGCATGTCGTGGGTCCTTGCGGGTGTCATCGCAAAGCGCGTGCCATGCGGAGATAGGCTGCACAGTGCGGTTTTGTCGCGATGGCTGCGACGACGAGGACTCTTTGCCTGTCGAGAATGTGCTGTTTCGGACAGGAAGCGGGTCCGTTCATGCCTTGCCAGTTTTCCATGGCGCCGCGCGCCATCCGCATGGCATGAAGCCGGTGCGGCGCCAGGTTCGAATGGCCGCGGAGCAGGCCATGCCATGGCACCCGAGGAACTGGCTCTGCCAGGCCTCGGGCTGCGCCACCCTCCAAGCCGAAGGCGTCAGAGAGAGGGGAGCCGCGAAGCGGCATGGGGGTGCCTTTTCACTTCAGCGCCGTGCGCGCATCGCATGAAACCGGTGCGGCGCCAGGATCGAATGGCCGCGGAGCAGGCCATACCAGGGCACCCGAGGAACTGGCTCTGCCAGGCCTCGGGGTGCGCCACCCTCCCAGCCGAAGGCGCCAGAGAGGGGGGAGCCGCGAAGCGGCATGGGGGTGCCTTTTCACTTCAGCGCCGCGCGCGCATCGCATGAAACCGGTGCAGCGCCAGGATCGAATGGCCGCGGAGCAGGCCATACCAGGGCACCCGAGGAACTGGCTCTGCCAGGCCTCTGGGTGCGCCCCCCTCCAAGCCGAAGGCGCCAGAGAGGGGGGAGCCGCGAAGCGGCATGGGGGGTGCTTCTCTATTTCTCCCGCGCGTGGTTGCGCGTATGCCGTGGCAGCTCGATGGTCACGTCTGCATCCCGCAGCTTCACGCAGCAGGCCAGGCGCGACTGCGCCTCGACGCCCCAGGCGTTGTCGAGCTGGTCGTTCTCTTCGTCGTCCGGCGGCGCCAGCGACGCAGCGCCTTCGCGCACATAGACGTGGCAGGTGGCGCAGGCTGCCACCATCTCGCAGGCATGCTCGATGGCGACGCCGGCCGACAGCAGGCCTTCGCACAGCGAGGCGCCGCGCTTGAGTTCGAGGATCCGGCCCTCGGGGCACAGATCGGGATGGGGCAGGACGCGGACCTGGGGCATGGCAGAAGGCTTTTGAGGGATCAGGCCAGCGTGTCCAGCGCACGGCCCGCCAGCGCGCGCTGGATCGACGCGTTCATGCGCTGGGCCGCAAAGGATTCGGTCGCGGCCGACAGGGCTGTGGATGCGGCCTTGAGCTCGGCCACGGCGGCCTGCGTCTCCAGCGCATCGGCCACCGTGAACATGGCCTGCCGGATCGCCGCCAGCTCGGCCGGCGACAGCAGCGCCGCATCCTGCGCCAGGGCCGATTCCGTCGCGTCGAGCAGGCGGCGTGCATCCACCTGCGCCTCGCGCAGCATGCGCAGCTGCATGTCGGCCTGCGAGGCGCCGATGGCCTCCTGCAGCATGCCGGCGATCTGCGCGTCGGCCAGGCCGTAGGTGGGCTTGACCTCCACATGCGCCTCGACGCCCGTGGTCAGTTCGCGCGCGCTCACCGACAGCAGGCCGTCGGCATCGATCTGGAAGGTGACGCGGATGCGTGCCGCGCCCGCGGCGGCCGGGGGAATGCCGTGCAGCGTGAAGCGCGCCAGCGAGCGGCAGTCGGCCACCGATTCGCGCTCGCCCTGCACCACATGCACGGCCATCGCGGTCTGGCCGTCCTTGAAGGTGGTGAACTCCTGCGCCCGCGCAGACGGCAGGGTGGTGTTGCGGGGAATGACCTTTTCCACCAGCCCGCCCATGGTCTCCAGGCCCAGCGACAGCGGGCACACGTCCAGCAGCAGCCATTCGTCGCCGCGGCCGTTGCCCGCCAGCGCGTCGGCCTGCAGGGCGGCGCCCAGGGCCACGACCTGGTCGGGGTCGATGCTGCACAGCGGCTCATGGCCGAAGTGCTGGCGCACGGCCTCGCGCACCAGCGGCATGCGGGTGGAGCCGCCGACGAGCACCACGCCGCTGAGCTCCTGCGCGCCGAGCCGCGCATCGCGCAGGGCGCGCCGGCACGCCGTCAGCGTGCGGGCGATGAGCGGCTGGCCCAGTTCGGCGAGGTGTGCATGCGTGAGCCGGGCCTGCCAGCGGCGGCCATCCTGCACAGCCAGGACCATGTCGGTCTCGGGTGTGTCGCTCAGCGCCTCCTTGGCGCGGCGCGCTTCTGCCAGCAATGCGCGCTGCGCGGCGGGCGGCAGCGCCGAGAGGCCGCCGAGCCCGTGCTCGCCGCAGAACCACTCGGCAATGGCGCGGTCGAAGTCGTCCCCGCCCAGGGCAGAGTCGCCGCCGGTGGCCAGCACCTCGAACACGCCGCGCGACAGGTGCAGCACCGAGATGTCGAAGGTGCCGCCGCCCAGGTCGTAGATGGCGAAGGTGCCTTCGCTGCCCTCGTCCAGTCCGTAGGCGATGGCGGCGGCCGTGGGCTCGTTCAGCAGGCGCAGCACATTGAGGCCGGCCAGCCGGGCGGCGTCCTTGGTGGCCTGACGCTGGGCGTCGTCGAAGTACGCGGGCACGGTGATCACCACGCCGGCCAGCGGGCCGCCCAGCGTGAACTCGGCCCGCTCGCGCAGGGCCGTGAGGATCTCGGCCGACACCTGCACCGGCGAGCGTTCGCCGGCCACGGTCGCCAGGCCCACCATGCCCGGGCCGTCGACGAAGTCGTAGGGCAGCCCGGCGGCCTCGGGCAGGTCGGCCAGCCGCCGCCCCATGAAGCGCTTGACCGACACGATGGTGTTGCGCGGATCCTCGGCCTGCTGATCCCGCGCCTCGTGCCCCAGCGCCAGTCCGCCCCCGGGCAGGTAGCGCACCACCGAAGGCAGCAGCAGCCGCCCCTCCTCGTCGGACAGGCAGCGCGCCTGCGCGCTCTGCACCGTGGCGATCAGCGAATGGGTGGTGCCCAGATCGATGCCCGCCGCCAGCCGATGCTGGTGCGGCGCGGCGCTCTGGCCGGGTTCGGAAATCTGAAGGAGGGCCATGTCAATGTCTTCGGATGCTGCGCGCCACCAACGGCGCATGAAACTGCCTCACCGCCACAGATCAAAAGGCCGCGGAGCAGGCCACGCGGGAGCACCCGCGGAACTGGCTTTGCCAGGCCGCTGGGTGCGCCCCCCCTCCAAGCCGAAGGCGCCAGAGAGGGGGGGAGCCGCGAAGCGGCATGGGGGGGAGCCCCTCTAGACCGCGAAGCTCTCGCCGCAACCGCAATTGGCCTTGGCGTTCGGGTTGTTGAACTTGAAGCCCTCGTTCAGGCCTTCGCGCACGAAGTCCAGCTCGGTGCCGTCCAGCATGGCCAGGCTGCGTGCGTCGATGACCACGTTCACGCCCTCGCTCTCGAAGCACTGGTCGTCCTCGTTGAGCCGGTCGACGAACTCCAGGGCATAGGCATAGCCCGAGCAGCCGCTGGTCTTGACGGCCAGGCGCAGGCCGATGCCGCCACCGCGCTTGACCAGGGAGCGGGCCACATGCCGTGCGGCGGAGGGGGTCAGGGAGACGGTCATCGCCGGGGCCTCCCGCTCAGACGGAGAAGGACGAGCCGCAGCCGCAGGTGCTCTGGGCGTTGGGGTTGTGGATCACGAAGCGCGAGCCTTCCAGCCCCTCCTCGTAGTCCACCTGGGCGCCCAGCAGGTACTGCTGGCTCATCGCGTCCACCACCAGGGCCACACCCTCGGTGACCACGGTGGTGTCGTCCTCGGCCACCTGGTCGTCGAAGGCGAAGCCGTACTGGAAGCCCGAGCAGCCGCCGCCCGTGACGTACAGGCGCAGCTTCAGGGCCGGGTTGCCTTCCTCTTCGATCAGCGAGGCCACCTTGGCGGCGGCGCGGGACGTGAATTCGAGCAGGGCGGGCATGGCGATCGGTTCGATCGCAGGATTGAGGGCGATGGCTTCGGACATCGGGTGCTCCTTGGAGATGGGCGGAAAGAGGGGGGAATCAGTGGCTGCCGGTGCTGGCGCAGGCGGGCTGCTCGGCCAGCACCTGGGCCTCGGCCGTGGCGGCCTGGCGCGTGGCCTGGCGGGCGCGGAAGTCGGCCACGGCGGCCTTGATGGCGTCCTCGGCCAGGATCGAGCAGTGGATCTTGACCGGCGGCAGCGCCAGCTCTTCGGCGATCTGCGCGTTCTTGATGGCCAGCGCCTCGTCCAGCGTGCGGCCGCGCACCCACTCGGTCACCAGCGAGCTGGAGGCGATGGCCGAGCCGCAGCCGTAGGTCTTGAACTTGGCGTCCTCGATCACGCCCTCGGCATTCACGCGGATCTGCAGGCGCATCACGTCGCCGCAGGCGGGCGCGCCCACCATGCCAGTGCCGACGTTCTCGTCGCCGGCCTCGAAGGCGCCGACGTTGCGGGGGTTCTCGTAGTGGTCGATGACCTTGTCGCTGTATGCCATGAAGCCTTGCTCCGTGTCGAAGGTTGGAAGAAGAGGGATCGGGGCCGGCCGCTGCTCAGTGCTCGGCCCACTGGATGGAATCGAGGTCCACGCCGGCCTGCACCAGGTCCCACAGCGGGCTCATGGCGCGCAGGCGTTGCACCACCTCGCGCACCTGGGCGATGGTGGCGTCGATGTCGGCCTCGGTGGTGAAGCGGCCGATGGAGAAGCGCACCGAGCTGTGGGCCAGCTCGTCGCTGCGGCCCATGGCGCGCAGGACGTAGCTGGGCTCCAGGCTGGCGGAGGTGCAGGCCGAGCCCGAGGACACGGCCACGCCCTTGATGCCCATCAGCAGCGATTCGCCTTCGACGTAGTTGAAGCTCACGTTGAGGTAGCCGGGCGCGCGCCGCTCGGCGTGGCCGTTCAGCGCCACGGCCTCCAGCGTGCACAGCCCGTTCCACAGCCGCTCGCGCAGGCGCAGGATGCGGGCGTTGTCGGCGGCCATCTGTTCGCGCGCCAGCCAGAAGGCTTCGCCCATGCCCACGATCTGGTGCACGGGCAGGGTGCCCGAGCGCATGCCGCGCTCGTGGCCGCCGCCGTGCATCTGGGCGTCGAGCCGCACGCGCGGCTTGCGGCGCACGTACAGCGCGCCGATGCCCTTGGGGCCGTAGAGCTTGTGGGCCGACAGCGACATCAGGTCCACCGGCCATTGCGCCAGGTCGATGGCGATCTTGCCGGCGGCCTGCGCGGCGTCGACGTGGAAGAACACCCCGCGCTCGCGGCACAGCGTGCCCAGCGCCTCGATGTCCTGCACCACGCCGGTCTCGTTGTTGACGGCCATGACCGAGGCCAGCAGCGTGTCGGGCCGCAGCGCGGCGGCGAAGCGCTCCAGGTCCACCAGGCCGTCGGCGTCGACCGGTAGCACCGTCACTTCATAACCCTCGCGCTCCAGCTCGCGCATGCTGTCGAGCACGGCCTTGTGCTCGGTGGCCACGGTCACCAGGTGGCGGCCCTTGCCGGCGTAGAAGTGGGCGACGCCCTTGATGGCGAGGTTGTTGGACTCGGTGGCGCCGGAGGTCCACACGATCTCACGCGGGTCGGCATTGACCAGGGCGCACACCTGTTCGCGGGCCAGCTCCACCGCCTCCTCGGCGGCCCAGCCGTAGGCGTGCGAGCGGCTGGCGGGGTTGCCGTAGATCTCGCTGAGGTAGGGCAGCATGCGCGTGGCCACGCGGCGGTCCACCGGCGTGGTGGCGGCGTAGTCCAGGTAGATGGGGCGCGCGGGGCGGGCGGTGGCTGTGTCGCGGGGCAGGTCGGACATGGCGGGCTCCTGGTGGGCTAGACGCCACTGCTTCTGCAACATCGGTGCCACACCCGAATCGCTCGAAAGCCCACTCCCGATGGGGTCCGCGCGCGTTTTTTTGTTGGATTTGTGAGCGGGATCAAGGTATGCCGCGGTGGGGCATGTCCTGTTTGTCGCGAATGTCCGGCCGGCGCCGCGACGGTGCATTCGGGGCTGTCACAGCGTTGACGAATAGGTATGTTTCTTGCGAAGAAGCCGACAAAGCCGACGTGCCTGCACCGGCCTGTGCCGGGGGCACCCGGCGGGTGGTGCGGGCGGCGGAAAGCGAGGTTCCCCATGATGGTGATTGCACGTTCCAAGGAAGCCCAGACTCGTCGCGAGCTGGATGCGGTCTACGAGGTCAGCAAGACGCTGTCGGCCTCGCTCGACGTGGGCAAGACCTTCCGCGAGGCGCTCAACTACCTGCTGCACGCCTTCGACTGGCGCCGCGCCTTCGTGGTGCTCGGTGAGTCGGGCGGGCCGCTGCGGGGGCTGTGCTCGGCCGGGCTGTCGCAGGAGGAGCGGCAGCGCCTGGTGTTCCGCGTGGGCGAGGGTATCGTGGGTCGCGTGTTCGCCAGCGGGGTGCCGGCCATCGTGCCCGACGTGCATGCGGAGCCGCTGTTCCTCAACCGCACGGGCGGCGGCGACGGGCTCGACAGCATCGCCATGCTGGCCATGCCCATCCGCGCCGACCGCCGCACGCTGGGCGTGGTGGCCATGCAGTGCGTCAACAACGGGGGCACACGCGTGTTCGCCGAAGACCTGCAGCTGCTGCGTATGGTGGCCACGCTGATGGGCCAGGCGCTGCTTCTGCAGCGCAGTGTGGCCGCCGGCCACGACAGCATGCAGGACGAGGTGCGTCGCATCCAGAAGGCGCTCAAGCCGCAGCACCGCATCGACCATGTGGTGGGCGTGTCGGCGCCGATCCAGTCGGTGTTCGAACAGGTGCACCAGGTGGCGCCCGCTCGCACCACGGTGCTGCTGCGCGGCGAGAGCGGCACGGGCAAGGAGGTGATCGCGCGTGCCATCCACAGCCTGTCGCCGCGGAGCGAGGCGCCCTTCGTCTGCGTCAACTGTGCGGCGCTGACCGAGTCGCTGCTGGAGAGCGAGCTCTTCGGCCACGAGAAGGGCTCCTTCACCGGCGCCCAGGGCCAGCGCAAGGGCCGCTTCGAGATGGCGCATGGCGGCACGCTCTTCCTCGACGAGATCGGCGACATCTCGGCCTCGTTCCAGGCCAAGCTGCTGCGGGTGCTGCAGGAGCGGCAGTTCGAGCGCGTGGGCGGCGGCACGCCGGTGAAGGTGGACGTGCGGCTGATCCTGGCGACCAACCGCAATCTCGAGCGCATGGTGCAGGCCGGCGAGTTCCGCGCCGACCTGTACTACCGCATCAACGTGGTGAGCATCCAGCTGCCGCCGCTGCGGGAGCGGCGCGAGGACATCCCGGCGATGGCGCAGCATTTCCTGGACCGATTCAACCGCGAGAACGGCCGGCGCATGCGCTTCGACCCGGGTGCCATGCGGGTGCTGAGCAGCTGCTACTGGCCGGGCAATGTGCGCGAGCTGGAGAACTGCGTGGAGCGCACGGCGACGATGACCCATGCCGAGGTGATCAGCGACCTGGCCTTCCCCTGCCAGGGCAACCGTTGCCTGACGCAGGTACTGCACCACATCGAGCGTGAGGACGCGGTGCGGCCTGGGCGGCCGGTGGACATCCCGATCACCGAGGTCCCGGGCCTGCCGCCGAAGCCGGCGCTGCCGCCGCAGCCGGTGCTGCCGGCCGAGCCGGCGGCGGCTGCGCCCTCGGCCCCGATGCCGGCTGAGGCCGCGGCGGCGGGTCCGTCAGGGCTCAGCGACAAGCCCGAGGGCGAGCATGCGCGCCTGATCTGGGCCATGGAGCATTGCGGATGGGTCCAGGCCAAGGCGGCGCGGCTGCTCAAGATCACGCCGCGCCAAATGGGCTATGCGCTGCGCAAGCATGGGATCGAGGTGAGGAAGTTCTGAGCGGCTCGGGCCGTGGCGCAACGTCTTGCACTGGTGCGGACTCTCGACTCTGACGCGTGAGGCTTGTTGGTAGCGGCCGTAGTGGTGGTGCTGGCCGTGGGCCGTGGACGAAGCGCCCGGCCTGGGGTGTGCGGCCTGGGCGCCCAGCGGCCGCGTCCCTCGCTGAACGCTCGGGCAACCTGCGGTGCTCGCCGGATGAGCGCATGGCGTAACTCGCTACGCGCTTACGCGCTCCGCTCAAACAAACGCCATGAGTCAGTCACAACCGGCCCGCGGGGGCCGCGGGCCTCGCTCATCCGGCTGCGCTCCTCGGCGCGTCCACAGGGCGCCCAGGCCGCACACCCCAGGCCGGGCTTGTGGGGAGGTGACCGTCACGTCCGCTCTTGGCAGTCACCCGCGTTCGTCGTTGGCTCCTCAGCTCAAGGCCGCAGAAGCCAGAACAGCGGCATCAGCAATGGCATAGCGAACGCACGGGCCCGGCCGCGCCACAGGCAGACGCACACGCACAGAGTCGTATGCAGGTGCAGGTGCAGGTGCAGGTGCAGGTGCAGGTGCAGGTGCGGGGGTAGGGGTAGGGGGTAGAGGTGGGCGTGGGGGCGGTGGCGCAGTGCGCGACTGCGGTCGCTGACCCGCGAGCAGTGTTGTGTGGCGGCCATGTCTCTCGAGCGGGCGGTAATGGGCGAAGGTCATGCCAAACCCCAAGCCTGGCTGGCCCCGGCGCCCAGGGCGGCCCCTCAGGCTGCGCCGAGGAGCGCAGCCGGATGAGCGAGGCCCGCGGCCCCCGCGGGCCGGTTGTGACTGACTCATGGCGTTTGTTTGAGCGGAGCGCGCCAGCGCGCAGCGAGTTACGCCATGCGCTCATCCGGCGAGCACCGCAGGTTGCCCGAGCGTTCAGCGAGGGACGCAGCATGTGGGGCCGCCCTGGGCGCCGGGGTCAGCCAGGCGCCCGTCCAGCGTCAACGGTAAAGGCCGCGACCCAAGCCAGCCAGACGCTCGTCAGGCGTCAACGGTCGAACCACACACGCAAGCAACCAACACCCCTTTGTCGCAACGCCAACACACCCAACGCGACACACATCGAGCCCTGTCGCAACCCCGCCAGACAAACGCTCCAAAACCAACGCGAAACCGCGTGAAACCCAACGCTGGAGCGCCACAACCGCGTGGCATGTTTTTGGCAGTAGAGACCCCGTACGCGGCCAAGTCGGGCCGCCATCCCGCGAGGTCCATCCATGCAGCAAGCCAGCCCAGCCAGCACCATGCCCGCCACCACCTACGTCGGCATCGGGCAGATCAAGCCACTCGGCGCCAAGTTCGAACTGCCCGATGCGGGCGGGGGCTGCGGCACCCACGGGGGCGAAGGAAAGGCCAGCTGCGGCTCTTCGGGCGGGCCGGACGACATGCCTGCCGAGATCTGGGACAAGGTCAAGAACCATCCCTGCTATTCCGAAGAGGCCCACCACCACTATGCCCGCATGCACGTGGCCGTGGCGCCCGCCTGCAACATCCAGTGCAACTACTGCAATCGCAAGTACGACTGCAGCAACGAGAGCCGCCCCGGCGTCGTCAGCCAGAAGCTCACGCCCGACCAGGCCGTCAAGAAGGTGCTGGCCGTCGCCAGCGAGATCCCGCAGATGACCGTGCTGGGCATCGCCGGCCCCGGCGACAGCCTGGCCAACCCGGCCAAGACCTTCGACACCATGCGCATGCTCCATGAGCAGGCGCCCGACATCAAGCTGTGCCTGTCCACCAACGGCCTGGCCCTGCCCGAGCAGGTGGACGAGATCGTCAAGTACAACATCGACCACGTCACCATCACCATCAACATGGTGGACCCGGCGGTGGGCGAGAAGATCTACCCCTGGATCTTCTGGAAGCACAGGCGCGTCACCGGCTACGAGGCCGCGAAGATCCTGCACGAGCAGCAGATGAAGGGCCTGGAGATGCTCACCGCCCGCGGCGTGCTCACCAAGATCAACTCGGTGCTCATCCCCGGCATCAACGACGAGCACCTGATCGAGGTCAACCGCGAGGTGAAGAAGCGCGGTGCCTTCCTGCACAACATCATGCCGCTGATCTCCGAGCCCGAGCACGGCACCGTGTTCGGCCTCACCGGCCAGCGCGGCCCCACGGCCCAGGAACTCAAGGCCGTGCAGGACGCCTGCGCCGGCGGCGCCAACCTCATGCGCCACTGCCGCCAGTGCCGCGCCGACGCGGTGGGCCTGCTGGGCGAGGACCGCAGCGAGGAATTCACCCTCGACAAGATCGAGGAGATGGAGGTCGTGTACGACCTCGACCGCCGCCGCGCCTACCAGGAGAAGGTGGAAACCGAGCGCCAGGCCCAGCACGATGCCAAGCAGGAAGCCCTCGCCGAGGCCGCCAACCTGGGCGTGGCCGACGACCTGAAGGTGCTCGTGGCCGTGGCCACCAAGGGTGGCGGTCGCGTCAACGAGCACTTCGGTCATGTGACCGAGTTCCAGATCTTCGAGGTCAGCCGCAGCGAGGCCCTGTTCGTCGGCCACCGCCGGGTGGACCTGTACTGCCAGGGCGGCTTCGGCGACGACGAGCAGCTGCCGTCGGTGGTGCGCGCCATCAACGACTGCCATGCCGTGCTGGTCGCCAAGATCGGCGCCTGCCCCAAGGACGAGCTGTCGGCCGCCGGCATCGAGCCGGTGGATCAGTACGTCGGCGAGTTCATCGAGAAGGCGGCGCTGGCCTGGTTCAACGACTACCGCGCCCGCATCGCCAGCGGCGCGCTGGTGCACCAGGACCGCGGCGACGCCGCCATCCGTCAGGGTGCCTACACCGCGGCGCAGGCCGCCTGAGCGAGGCGCCGCACGCCGCTTCATCCACCCCCCCACTAGCTAGCAATCCACGAGGAAAGCCATGTCGCTGAAGATCATCGCCTCCACCTGCACCGGCTGCTCCGCCTGCGAGCCCGAATGCCCCAACGTCGCCATCCGCGAGAAGGGCGGCATCTTCGTCATCGACCCCAAGAAGTGCACCGAGTGCGAGGGCCACTACGACGAGCCGCAGTGCATCGCCGTGTGCCCCGTGGACGGCTGCATAACGAAGGCTTAACCCCCCAGGCTGCGCGCTTCGCGCTCCGCCAACCCCCCAAGGGGGGGCACTGCCTGCGGCCCGGCAAAGCCGGTTCCGCGGCGGTCGCTGGCGTGGCCTGCTCCGCGGCCTTTCGATGCGGGTCGTGCGCGTGGTGCCGGCGATGCGGGTGCTGCGGGTAGTGCGGGCAGTGCGGATAACGCTTGCCGCGGTCTTGCCGGCGCATCGGCGCGGCCTGTGCGTTGCGCGCGCGCCCACGTCGCCTGTCCTTTTTTCTTCATCCACCACAGAGACCTTTGACCATGGTTCCCAGCCTCACCCTCACGCCCGCCGCCGAGAAGTTCGTGCGGCGCATCCTGCGCTTCTCGGGCCTGCCGGCCACGGCGGGCTTCCGGCTGGTCGTCAGCGCCGGCGGATGCTCGGGCTTCAACTCGGAGTTCAGCGCCGAGGCCGCGCCCCAGCCGGGCGAGTCGGTGCTGGAGGTGGGGGAGGGCCTGCGCCTGTTCCTGCCCGCCGAAAGCCGGCTGCTGCTCGACGGCGTGACCATGGATTTCGTGGACACGCCCACCAAGTCGGGTCTGGCCTTCATCGACCCCAAGCAGGCGCCCTGCGCCTGCAGCAGCAGTGGCGATGCCGCCGCCACGCCGCCCGGCGTGGCCCGCATCGACGTGGGCTCCATCGGCCGTGGCCGCCCGGTCACGCTGACGCACTGAGCATGGGCCGGCGCAAGGCAGCGGAGCAGCGGCGATGAATGCCATGGGGCTGGGCTTCGACGATGGCGGGATGGCCGCATTTGCCGATTCGGCACTGGGCCATGGCCTGCCGGCCGAGCCTGCTGCGCTCATCGCCAGCGCCGGCCTGCTGCGCCACCGGCCCGAGCAGGCACTGCCGTTGCTGGAGCGCGCCCGCGCGCTGGCACCGCGCCATCCGGTCCCGCTGATTGCGCTCTACCGCTTCCATTTCTACGGCCACGACCTGGAGCGCGCCAAGGCGGCGGGCGAAGACGCGCTCGCCGTCGCCCGCACCGCCCTCGGCCCCGACTTCGGCGACCGGCCGCCCACCGACGACGAGGCGCGCCACGACGCCGCGGTGCGCTTCTACCTCTTCACCCTCAAGGGCCTGGCCTACCTCCACCTGCGGCTGGGCGAGCTGGAGGAGGCCCGGCTGATGCTTGGGGAGCTGCGCCGGCTCGACCCGGGCGACCGCGTCGGCGGCGCCCTGCTGGCGCATGTGCTGCAGCGGCACGAGGCGCTGGCCGCCGGCCTGATCGACCCTGCCGAAGGGCCTGGCGCCTATCCCGCCTACGGCTGGGGGCCGGAGGCACGTCCGTGACCAACGCCGCCAGCCCGGCCGCGCGCGCACCCGCCGGCGACATCGCGCCGCTGTACTGGCGCGGCGGTCCCGTCGACTGCGGCCGTTGCGCCCACCAGGCCCTGCGCGGCCGGCCCGAGCCGCACGGCTGCGAGCCCGGCCACGCCTGCATGCAGGATGCCTATGCGCGCCGCATCGACCGCTTCTTCCGCTGGCATCCGGGACTGGCCGATGGCGAACTGGCCCATCCCTACTTCGAGGTGCGCGCCATCGCCGCCCGCCATGCCAGCCTGTTCCGGCTGACGGCGCTGATCGGCGACCCCGACGAGACCGTGCGGCTGCAGGTGGCCCTGCGCCTGCCCCAGGGCCAGCTGATCCGGCTGATGCACGACCCGCACCGCGAGGTGCGCATCCGCGTCGCGCAGCGGCTCGAAGGCAGCGCCCTGGCCGCCATGCGCCACGACCCGGACTACGGCGTGCGCGAGCTGGTCGCCCGCCGCCTGCCGCTGGCACTGCTGGCCACCCTGGCGCACGACACCGACCGCAGCGTGCGCATGCGGGTCGCCCAGAGGCTGGAGATGCCGGCCCTGCTGACCCTGGCCAGCGATGCCGAGCCCGAGGTGCGCCGCATCGTGGCCGAGCGCCTGCCCGCGCCGCTGCTGGCGCGGCTGGTGGACGACGAGGACTGGCGCGTGCGCTGGGAGGTGGCCCTGCGCGCCGCACCCGAGGCGGTGCGCCGCCTGCTGGACGACGCGGACCCCGAGGTGCGCCGCGCCGCCATCGACCGGCTGGCCCAGGCGCCGGCCCAGGGAGCTGCCCATGGCTGACATCAACCGCGACGACGACCTCATCGAGGTCGCCTTTCCGCCCCGCTTCAACTACGGCGAGCGCGTCATCGCCCGCAGCGTGATCCGCAACGACGGCACCTACAACGGCAAGGACATCGGTGAAGTGCTGGTCAACAAGGGCGACATCGGCTACGTGACCAGCATCAACACCTTCCTGCAGCAGTTCTACATCTACGCGGTGGACTTCGTGGACACGGGCCACCGCGTGGGCATGCGCGCCAAGGAGCTGTGCACGCTGGACCACCTGCCCGAGGACGTGCTGGCCCGCCTGGGCGTGGATGCCCAGACCCTGCACGCGCTCGGCCGCCCGCAGCAGCCCACAGGCCACACCGACCCCTCGTCCCTTCCGGAGAACGCCCCATGAACACGCTGCCCGCCGACGTCGCCGCCTTCGCCGAACCCCGCGCGCCCGAATACGGCTGGGGCCTGCGCGTGGTGGCGCTGGACGACCTGCTCAACGACGGCAGCCATCCCGAACTGGACGAGGGCGCCGTGCTGGCGCCGCAGGGCGCGGTGGGCGAGATCGTCAACATCGGCCACTCCACCGAGACCAACGAGCCCATCTACCTGGTCGAGTTCGGCCGTCGCGTGGTCGGCTGCTTCGAGGAAGAGATCGCGCCCGCGCCGGCCGGCCTGCTGCCGGAGGACGATGGTCCCGCCGAGGCCGCCTCCACCGAGGCAACCCCGCAGCCCTGAGCCCATCCATGGCCTGCAGCCTGCCCATGCCCGAGAGCCCGACACCGCCCCGTGGCGGGGTGGCCGACTTCCTCCTGCACCGCCTGGAGCGGGCGCTGCGCGAGCGGGCGCGCTACCGCTACGTGCGCCCGAGCGTGTTGCCCGACGGCCCGGGCTACCGCATCGAGAGCCCCTGCTGCTCGCGCAACGTGGATGCAAACGGCGGCGTGATCGACATCGCCCGGCTGCAGCCCGCAGCGGATGCGTCCGGCCTGGCCCTCGCGCACAGGGGCCAGGCCCTGTGGCAGCTGCAGGCCCGCGACCATGCCGCTGGCTGCTGGGCAGAACCCGGCCCGGCCGCGCCGCTGCCGGAACTGCTGGCGCAGCTGTGCGCCGACACCGAACGGGTGTACTGGCCATGAGCGCCCGCCCGGCCGTTCCGAAGGGCGCTCGCACCGCAGGCGAAGCCGGAGGTTGTCAGTGACGATCTACCTGGACCACAACGCCACGACGGCTCCGGCACCCGAGGTGCTCTCCGCCATGTGGCCCGTTTACGAGCGGCTCTGGGCCAATGCCTCGTCGCAGCATGCGCCGGGGCAGGACGCACGGCGTGCGCTGGCCGCCGCCCGCGCCACGGTGGCGCGGGTGTTGCGCAGCAAGCCGGCCGAGGTGATCTTCACCAGCGGCGCCACGGAGGCCAACCACCTGGCCGTGCGCGGCCTGCTGGCCGCAGCGCCCGTCGGGCGCACGCGGGTGCTGTTCAGCGCCATCGAGCATGCCGGTCATCTGCGGCTGGCCCGGGCCCTGGCCGAGGCCGGCGTGCCGGTCGAACTGCTGCCCGTTCTGCCCGACGGCCGCCTCGACCTGCAGGCCGCCGCCGAACGCATCGGCCCCGACGTGGCGCTGGTGTCTCTGATGGCCGCCAACAACGAGACCGGTCTGCTCATGCCCGTGGCCGAGGTGGCCGCGCTGGCCGGCGCTGCAGGCGCGCGGCTGCATGTGGACGCCACCCAGTTCGTCGGCAAGCTGCCCTTCGGCTTCGATGCCTGCGGTGCCGACGCCGTCTCCTTCTCGGCCCACAAGTTCCACGGCCCCAAGGGCGTGGGCGCGCTGCTGCTGCGCCAGGGTGCGCCGTTCGCGCCGCAGACCCTCGGCAGCCAGGAGCGCGGCCGGCGCGGCGGCACCGAGAACCTGCCCGGCATCGTGGGCCTGGCCGCCGCCCTGGAGCGGCTGGGCGACGACGCGGCGATCCAGGCCGAGGCCGCACGCCAGGCCGCCCTGCGCGACACGCTGGAGGCCGGCCTGATGGCCGCGCTGCCGGACGCCGTGCACGTGTGGGGCCGCGGCCTGCCGCGCCTGCCGGGCACCAGCTATTTGCGCGTGGGCCGCCTGTCGGCCGAGGTGTTGCTGCAGCGCCTGGAGCGCCTGGGCATCGCCGCCTCCTCCGGCGCGGCCTGCTCCTCCGGCGGCAGCGAACCCTCGCATGTGCTGCGCGCCATGGGCGTGCCGGCCGACGAGGCCCTGGCCGCCGTGCGCCTGTCGCTGGGCCAGGGCAGCCAGGCGCACGACATCCATGCGTTGCTCGCCGGCCTGCCGCGCCTGCTGCGCCCCCTGCTCGAAGAGGCCCCGGCCTGAACCCGTTCCTGCATCCACCGAGAAAGCACCGCAATGAAAGTCATGATCCGCAAAGACAGCAAGGGCCTGCTCTCGGCCTATGTCCCCAAGAAGGATCTGGAAGAACCCATCGTGTCGATGGTTCAGCCCGGCCTATGGGGCGGCCTGGTCACGCTGGGCAACGGCTGGCAGCTGGACCTGCCGGCCATGCCCGAGGGCACCACGCTGCCGGTGACGGTGGAAGCCCGCCGCATCGCCGCGGACGAGTGAGGCGGCCATGGCCCTCACCAGCGAACAACTGCGCACGGCCTGCGAGGTGGTGGGCGCAGCGCCGACAGTGCGCGACGCCGCGGCGCTCTGGCGCGCCCGCCATCCGGAGGTGCGCGCCATCGTGGTCGATGCGCTGGACATGCGCGACGAGACGCCGGCCCTGCAGCTGGGCGCGCGCAACGTCTACCTGGCCGCCAGCCAGGGCCATTGCTGGCACGTCACCGCCCGGCCCGAGGAGGCCACGGTGCTGATCCTCACGCAAAGCTGAACCTCGCAGGAGCACCGCCATGGACATGGAAGCCATCGGCCTGGCCGAACCCGACTGCGGCCCGCGCGAGATCGAGCTGGTCAACGCCGTGCTCGAGGCCGCCCGCTGGGGCGACGGCCCCATGCTCGCCTCCTTCGAGCAGGCCTTTGCCGGCTGGGCCGGTCGCGACCACGCGGTGGGCGTGGCCAGCGGCACGCTGGGGCTGTGGATGGTGCTGCGGGCGCAGGGCATCGGCCCAGGCGACGAGGTGGTGTGCGCCGCCCACACCTGGCACCAGATCGCCCAGGCCATCACGCTGGCGGGGGCCACGCCCGTCTTCGCCGACATCGACTACTGGAGCGGCTGCCTCAGCCCCGAGAAGGCGGCGGCGCGCATCGGCCCGAAGACCCGCGCGCTGCTGGCCGGCAACACCAACGGCCACCCCGCCGCATGGGGGCCGCTGCGCGAGCTGGCCGCGGCGCACGGCATCGCCCTGATCGAGGACAGCACCGAGGCCCTGGGCTCGCGCTACCGCGGCCAGGCGGTGGGCAGCTTCGGCGATGTGGCGGTGTTCGACTTCTCCGCACCCTCGGCCCTGTGCACGGGCGAGGGCGCCATGCTGGTCACCGACGACGAGCGCCTGGCGCACGAGCTGCGCTACCTGCGCCAGCGCCGGCTGTCCGACCGGGGTTCGGTGTCGGTGGGCGCGCGCGTGCCGCTGCAGGCCGGCATGAGCGAGCTCACGGCGGCGCTGGGCCTGGCGCAGCTGGCGGGCCTGGACGACCGGCTGGCCGTGCGCAAGCAGGTGGAGGCCTGGTACCACGAGCAGATGCAGAGCTTCGAGGGCATCAAGCCGCCCTACCTGGGCGAGGACGTGGACGAGGTGCACTGGATGCTCTACGTGGTGCACCTGGGCAAGCGCTTCACCGCCAGCGCCCGCACCCAGATGATCGAGGACCTGGCGGCCTGCGGCATCGAAACCGCGGCCTACAGCCATCCGCTGCACCAGCAGTTCTTCTACATGAACGCGGGCGACGCCATCGGCCGCAAGCGCGGCGTGCTGCCCGACACCGACCGCATCGGCGACCGCGCCTTGGCGCTGCCCCTGCACACGCAGCTGGACGCGGACCAGGTCAAGTACATCGTCAAGACGCTCAAGGACACCGCCACCAACGTGGGTGCCGGAGCGGCGATCTATCTCTGAAGAGGACACCCATGACCGACCTGATCCACGACCTCGCCCGCCGCCTCGACGCCGGTGGGCTGATTCCCTACATGGGCCCCGGCATGCTCGCCCTGTGCGACGACGCGAAGGTGCCCGGCACCTCGCTCGCCCTGGCCGAGATCATGACCGCCAAGGTCAGCGTGCCGCACAAGATCCGCAAGCGGCTCACGCAGGCGGCGCAGTTCATCGAGAACTTCAAGCACCGCAAGTCGCTGGTGTCGATCATGGACGAGGCCTTCGCCGGCACGCCGCAGCCCTCGGCCCTGCATGCGGCGCTGGCCGCCAGCGGTGCGCCCCTGTGGATCGACACCTGGTACGACGACACCTTCGGCCGCGCGCTGACCATGGCCCGGCCCGAGGGCGGCTGGGTGCGCATTCAGGGCCTGTCGCAGTCCGAACATTTCGGCCAGTGGACGGGCGTCTATGCCGACGATGGCGAGCACCTGGCCGAGCTGCCCGCCGAGCCTGTCCGCGTGCTCTACCAACCCATCGGCAGCCGCCGGCCGGCCAGCAACTACCTGGTCTCCGACAGCGACTACGTCGAGGTGCTGACCGAGATCGACATCCAGACGCCCATCCCCGCCATCGTGCAGCAGCAGCGCGCGGGGCGCGGCTTCCTGTTCGTGGGCTGCCGCTTCGACGACCAGCTCACGCGCAGCTTCGCGCGGCAGATCATGAAGCGCTCCGGCGACCGGCACTGGGCCGTGCTGCCCGAGCCGCCCACCCGCATGGAGGCGCGCTTCCTGGAAGAGCAGGGCATCGAGCGCATCGCCATGCCCTTGCCGGACTTCGCCGATGCGCTGGTGCAGGCCCTGGCGCCTGCGGCACTGGCGGCCTGAGAAGGTGTGAACGAACCCGTCATGCCCGCTCGTCCTGCCAAAACACGCCCACTCTGCGTTGCAAATGCTCGCCATAGCCCGAGCTATGGCTGCGCTTTGCGCCTTGATTGGCCGCGTTTTCGCAGTCCGCTCGGCCACGCCGGATTCATTCACACCTTCTGAGCGTCCAGCCATCCCTTTTTCACCACCACCACCACGAGACCCGCCATGAGCGACACCGTCACCACCACCGTTCCCCTCACCGTCATGCCCAGCGGCAAGACCTTCGACGCCGAGACTGGCATCACGCTGCTGGAGGCCCTGCGCCGCGCCGGCGTGCTCACGCACGAATGCGACGGTGGCGCCAAGTGCAGCGACGCCTGCCACCTCTTCGTGCTCGAAGGCCGCAAGAGCCTGTCGAAGACCACGCGCGAGGAGAACGAGCGCCTGGACGCCATCGTCGGCGTCGGCGCCAAGTCGCGCCTGGCCTGCCGCGCCGTGCTGGGCGACCAGCCGGTGACGGTGGAAGTGCTCAGCTTCGTCTGAGTCCCGCCCCTGGGCGTCTGTCATCCCTGACTGCCATGCACGCCAGGACTTCCGAGGCTGGCGCTGCCGGCCCTCTCTTCTGCGACGTCGCCATCGTCGGCGCCGGCCTGGCCGGGCTGGCGCTGGCGCGCCGCCTGCACCTGGCCGGCCGCCAGGTCCGCGTGCTGGAGGCACGCGAGCGCATCGGCGGCCGGTTGCTCACGCGCGTCAGCACCGCCACCAGCCAGCCGCTGGACCTGGGCGCCGCGTGGTTCTGGCCCGCCACCGAGCCCGGCGTCGTGGCGCTGCTGGCCGAGTTGGGCCTGGCCAGCGCGCCCCAGCACGACCCGGGCGACGCGCTCTGGCTGGACGACCCCGAGCGCGCCCCCGAACGGCACGATGCCGCCCCCGGCCAGGTGCACCAGGGCGCGCGCCGCATCGAGGGCGGCAGCGCGCGGCTGGCGCAGACGCTGGCCGACGCCCTGCCGCCGCAGGCCCTGTGCCTGACGGCCGCGGTGTGCGAAGTGCACCGGGCGGAAGGCGGCGGCGTGCTGCTGCAACTGGCCGATGGCCAGCGCCTGCACGTCGCGCAGCTGGTGCTGGCCCTGCCGCCGAGGCTGGCCGCCGAGCGCATCCGCTTCGTGCCGGCCCTGCCGGATGCGGTGGCGGATGCCCTGGCGGCCGTGCCCACCTGGATGGCCACGCAGGCCAAGGCGGCGAGCGCCTTCGGCCGGCCCTTCTGGCGCGAGGCCGGCCATTCCGGCAATGCCTTCGTGCGCCATCCGCAGGCCGTGCTGGGCGAGGTGTTCGACGCCGGCACCGGGCCGCAGGGCGCGCTGGCCGGCTTCGTGGCACTGGATGCGCAGCAGCGCCAGGACTTTCGCCGCGGCCTGCCGCTGCTGGTGCACAGCCAGCTCGGCCAGCTCTACGGCGCCGAGGCGCAGGACGGCGAGCTTCACCTGCAGGACTGGGCCGAAGAGCCCTGGACCTGTGCGCAGGCCGACCTTGGCGGCCCCGCTGAACCTCCCCACGCCGATGCGCGTCTGCGCCAACCCTGGTGGGGCGGGCGCCTGTTCTTCGCCGGCACCGAGACCGCCCTGCACGGCGCCGGCCACATGGAAGGCGCGCTGGACAGTGCGCAACGCGTTTCGCACCAGCTGCTGCAGCCGGATGGCACCGTCTTCGCTGCGGCGGTGGACGCGCCGGCCGCCGTCGCCGCCTTCTGCCAGGCCGTGCAGGGCCTGCGCGCCCAGGGCCCCGATCACTACCGCCGCCATCTGGTGCGGATGCTGTCCGGCACGGCCGCGGGCGCGGAGCTGCAGGGCGGCCTGAGCGCCCGCGCCCTGCGCGCGAGTGCCGAGCAGTGCTACGGCGAGGCGCTGGCCTGCCTCGACGCGCTGCTGCCCGTGCTGGCGGCCGAGGCCGGGGTGCCGGCGCAGGGGCGGCATCCGCTCACACCGCCGCTGCTGGCCGCCTTCTCGGGCTGGAGCCAGTCGCTGGTCGACGAGGCGCTGGGCTTCAACGCGCGCTCCTGCGCGCTGTCCAACCTGCCGCACGAGCACCGGCCCGACGACGAGGACCGGCGTGCCATCGCCCGCGCGCTGGCGGCGGCCTGGCAGGCCTTTGCGCTGGAGCTCAACGCGCGCCTGTGCGCCGCCGCCGAGGCCGCGGGGGAGTGCCTGGCATGAACGCTTCGCCGGGGCCTTCCAGCGCCGTGCCCGAAGAGGGCGTGCAGGCCGCGGGCGGCGGCATCGAGACCGGCGCCCTGCTGGGCATCGTGGAGCAGGCCGGCACCGGCATCGCCACGCTCGTCGAGGGCCTGACCCGCGACGAGCTGCTGCGCTCTCGCCTGACCCGACAGGAGGTGCAGCGCCTGCTGGGCCAGATGGCGGCGGCGCTGGGCACCCTGGCCCCGGGCGTGCGCGCCCGCATGCCCGAGCTGGACTGGGACGGCTGGCAGTCGCTCGCGCAGCGCCTGGCCCTTCCGCCCGGGCCGGCGCTGGACGAGGCCCTGGCCTTCGGCTGCGAGGCCGTGCTGCCGGCCACGCTGCTGTGGCTGCGCGTGTACCGGCAGGGGCAGCCCGAGCTGTTCCAGATGGTGCCCTGACGCGACCCCGGCGGCAGGCCCGCGCGCGCCGCGAAGCGGCCCGGGACGCTACCCGTAAGTCCGTCGCATCCAGTCGTCCGCAAGCACCTGTTCCGTCCTGCCCTGGGCCATGACGCGGCCGTCGCGCAGCAGCAGCGTTCGCCCGGCGATGGCGCGCGCATGCGCCGGGTGGTGGGTGCACAGCACGACGGCACGGCCCTGCGCGGCCAGACCGCGCAGGATCTGCAGCAGCCGCTGCTGCTGGCCCGGGTCCAGGCCGCTGTCGGGTTCGTCGCACAGCAGCAGGCGGGCGCCCTGCACCAGCGCCCGGGCGATCAGCACCCGCTGGCGCTGTCCGCCCGACAGGCGGGTGTAGGGCCGTTGCGCCAGATCGGCCAGGCCCAGTTCCGCGAGCACCGGGCCGATGCGCCCGCGCGCCCGGGCCGCACCCGGCGTGCCGGCATGCGGCAGAACACCCAGGGCGGCCACGTCGTGCACGGTGTAGGGAAAGGGCGGCTCGTGCTGCTGCGGCACGTAGGCCATGCGGCGCGCGAGCGCGCGGCGCGTCCATTGCGCCAGCGGCCGGCCTTCCAGCTGCAGCATGCCGGCCTGCAGCGGCAGCAGGCCCAGCAGCAGGCGCAGCAGCGTGCTCTTGCCGGCGCCGTTGGGACCCATCAGCGCCAGCACCTCGCCGGCCGCCACCTGCAGGTCCACGCCGCGCAGCACCTCGCGGCGCGGGCCCCACAGGCCCTCGCGCCGGGACCAGCGCAGGCCGCTGGCCTGCAGCACCACGCCGCCATCGCGTCCGGCGGCGTCCGCGTCCCGGCGGGCGGCGGGGACGGCCACGGGCAGCGGCGTCGGCTTGGGCGGTTGCGGTTGCGTCGTCGGCGCCGTCATCCGTTCCAGCCCCGGCGGGCCCGGCCCAGTACGGCCAGGAAGAGCGGAATGCCCAGCAGCTGCGTGACGATGCCGATCGGCACCTCGGCGCGCAGGCTGCTGCGCGCCAGGCTGTCGCAGCCCACCAGGAAGGCAGCGCCCAGGCAGGCCGAGGCCGGCAGCAGTCGGGCGTTGCTCGGGCCGGCCAGCAGGCGCGCCGCATGCGGCACCACCAGGCCCACCCAGCCGATCATGCCGGCCAGCGCCACGGTGAGTGCCGACAGCAGCGTGGCCAGCGCGATCACCGCCAGCCGCAGCGCAGGGGCCGGCAGGCCCAGGCTGCGCGCCTCGTCGTCGCCCATGGCCAGGGCGTCCAGCCAGGGGCCGGCCAGGCACAGCAGCAGCGCGCACAGCAGCAGCAGGGGCGCGGCCAGGGCCAGCTCGCCCAGGCCGGCGTGACCCAGGCTGCCCATCAGCCAGTAGACGATGCCCGGCAGCTGGTTGTAGGGATCGGCCAGCACCTTGGCCAGCGAGAGCAGGGCGGTGAACAGGGCGCCGCTGACGATGCCGCCCAGCACCAGCATCAGCACCGTGGCCCCGCCGAAGGCCTGGGCGATGGCCACGCCCAGGCCCACCGCCAGCAGCCCGCCGCCGAAGGCCAGTCCCTGCACAACAGGCCAGGGCCAGCCGGCCACCAGGCCCAGGGCGGCACCAGCGCTGGCGCCCGCCATCACGCCCAGCAGGTCGGGCGAGACCAGCGGATTGCGGAACACGCTCTGGTAGGCGGCGCCCGACAGGCCCAGCGCCCCGCCCACCGCCAGCGCCGCCAGCACGCGCGGCAGGCGGATGTCGATCAGCAGCCGGTGCAGCAGCTGTGCCTGCGCGTCCGGCAGCTGCACCAGGCCCAGGGCCGCGCCCAGGCCCCGCAGCACGTCCGCGAGCGGTAGCGGGTAGCGCCCGCTGCCCAGCGCGAACAGGGCGGCGGCCAGGGCCAGCGCGGCACAGGCCGCGGGCGCGCCGGCTTCAGGCCATGCAGGGCGACGGGCCGCCGCGCCCTCGGGCGCCTGCGGGTCGCACACGGCGTCCTCATGGGTCCAGCCGGTGAACATGGCAGCACGCGGCTATGGCCTGGACGGTGCCGCCATGCCGCCATGGTGCATGTGGGGCGGCGCCTCGGCCGGCGCGGACGACGAGGCCGCCATGAGCGCACGCACCTGCTGCGCATCGAGCGGGATGCCGAAGAAGAGCCGGTAGAAGGCCGGCACCGCCTGCTGCGCGTCGAAGGAGAAGCGCTGCGGATAGAACAGGCCTGCCAGCCACTGGATGCCCAGCGCGCGCGTGGCCGAGGGCGGGCGGTCGATCCAGTTGAAGGGCAGCCGCGGCACCAGGTGCACGCGGCCCTCGCGCACGGCGCGCAGTCCGCGCCAGCGCGCGTCTTCCTGCAGGCGGGCCATGAAGGCCGGCTCCTGCACCACGATCACGTCGGGGTCGTACTGCATCACCTGCTCCAGGCTCACCCGTTCCAGGCCCTGGACGGAGGACTGCAGGCAGCGGTGCACGTTGACGCCGCCGGCCAGGGCGATGGCTTCGGCGTGGAAGGACTGGTCGCATTCGGTGGCCAGTCCGTCGGGCTGCTCGGCGTAGTACACCCGAACGCGGTGCGCGGGCGGGACGCCGGCCACCGCGCCCTGCACGCGGGCCAGGGCGTCGCGGATGTAGTCGCCCAGCAGGCGGGCGCGCTCGTCCAGGCCCAGCGCCCGACCGGCCAGGGCATAGGCGCGCGGCCAGTCGGTCAGCTGCTCCAGCCGCAGCATCAGCACCGGAGCGCCGGTGCGGCGGCCCAGGGCCAGCGTCTCCTCGTCGTTGGAGAGGCTGAAGTGCCAGCCCAGGACCAGGTCGGGCTTGAGGACGATCAGGGCCTCGGGGTCGGCGAGCAGACCGTGCCCGGCCACGCCGCCGAGCACGGGCAGCGCGGCGAATCCGGGGGGTGCATACGCCGCCGCCCCGGGCGGCAGCGCGAAGTTGAGGCCGATGGCGCGCTCGGGCGCCAGGCTGGCCAGCAGCACCATGAAGGGCGGCGCGCTGCCGTAGACGCGCTGCGCGGACGCGGGCAGGTCCAGGCGATGGCCCAGGTCGTCCACCAGCTCGACGGCGCGTGCAGCGCCGGCCAGCGTGGACAGGCCCAGCAGGGCGATGGCGGCGGCGCCGCGAAGGCGCCGGGAGAGGTCGATGCGGGGCATGGAACGGTCCTTCGCCAGGGTCTCACCACAGCCGGTGCAGGTCCACCGACGCCAACTGGCGCACGAAGCGCGGGCCGGTGTGGGTGTCGTGCAGGCTCAGCAGCGCGAAGGGGGCGGTGTGGGCGTCCAGCGGCGCGCGGGCGCAGTCGAAGGCCAGGTACACGCCCTCGCCGACCTGCGTGTGGAACAGCTCGCCCCACGAGAACAGGGCCCGGTAGCCGTCCGCGCTTTCGGCCACCACGGCCGTGCGCTTGAAGTCGGGGCGCTCGCCGAAGGCGGGCTCGGCATGCTCGATCAGCCGGCGCAGCGGCACGCCGCGCATGGGCCGCGGACCGCCGTGCGCGCCGTCGAGCGTGCAACGGACGACGAAGCCCGGCACGTCCTCGGCGCCCATGGCCTCCAGGGCCTGGGCATCCAGGGCCACGGGCCGGCGGACCCAGCCGCCGATGTGGACCTGTGGCCGTGGCGGCGGCGCGGTGCGCCGCAGGCCATGTCCGCACATCGGGCCGGGGCCCGGCCAGGCCGGGGATGAGGGCTGGGGGTTCATGGTGCACTCCTGGTGGGGATGGCAGGGAAAGCGGTGAAAGCGGAATGACGCGCGCCCGGGCACGGGTCAGTCGGCGTAGTACACGGCCAGGCTCTTGATGTTCTGCTGCAGCCGCTCGCCGACGTCGATCCAGGCATTGCATTGCCAGACCGTGCTGGCGCAGGTGGCGGGCATGGGATACCAGCGGCCGAAGGGGATGAAGGGCTGGGCGTCCTCGGTGGAGACCAGCGCCACGGACATGTAGTTGACCTTGTCGCCGTTGGCGTCCATGGCGCTGGTGTAGGTCGTGGGGTCGGTGCCGTTGGTCTTGGTGCAGTTGTCCAGGCTGACCCAGCAATTCATCATCATGTTGTTGCCGGAGCCCGCACGCAGGTCGTCGGTGACCAGCAGCACGCCCTGGTGGCGGCTGCGGTTCGCACTGCCGGGGCTGCCGCCGCCGGTACCCACCACGGAGTTGTAGAGCTCGCCGCACGAGAACAGCGCCGGCTGGTTGTTGGCGCTGGTCAGCACCACGAAGCAGCGGTTCTTCTGCGCCGGCAGTTCCAGGCCGGCCGCGTCCAGCACGTCGGTCAGCCGCACGCCCTGGCCCCACAGGTAGACCGTGTGGCGCGGGCCGTAGGTGTGGAAGTAGTAGGTGGGCAGGCTGGCGGCGTCCTTGTCGCCCACCATGGTGACGGCGTAGTAGCCCTGGCTGGAACTGGTGGACAGGGCCGGCGATGTAACGGCGATGGGCCGCTTCACCCGCCCGCTCACCTGGAAGGCGATGGCGTCGGGCGTCACCGCCGCGGCCAAGGCGGGGGAAGACAGCGTGTAGCTGGTGGCCGCGTACTCGTTTCGCACGCCGATCGTCTGCAGGCGTGCCACCTTGCGCAGCGCCGGGTCGGTGTCGTTGGCGGCGAGCACCGCCATGCGGCCTTCGGCATCGGGCAGGGTGGCGCCGTTCTTGAGGTAGGCCACCACGGTGGCGTTGCCGTTGGTGGTGCGGATCAGCTCGGTGAAGCTGAACACGGCCTTGTCGCCGCCCGCGCCGCTGGCGATCACCGCGGTGGTGACGCCGAAGGCGCCGGTGTTGTAGTCGGCCGGTCGGAACCGGGTGGCGCGCACCACCACGTCCGCCAGGCGGAAGCCGGTGTAGCTGTCGCTGCCCACCTTCACCGTGACCGGGCTTTCCGCCACCGGGAAGGTGGTGGCATCGGCCATCAGCGCCTTGAGCGTGTCCACCGTGATGCCGGTGCGGGCGACGAAGTAGGGCGTCGTGCCCGAGGGGCTGTTGGCGGGGTTGGTCGGATCCTGCGCGGTGCTGGGGTCTGCCGGCATCAGGCTCTGGCTGCCCGCGGCCTGCACGTCGAAGCTCATCGCGGGTGTGACCGGCGGCGTGGCTGCGGGAGACGACGGGGTACTGGTGCTCGCCGGCGTGCTGCTGGTGGCGGAGGCTGCGGGGGATGCGGTGGATGCCGGCGCGCTCGCCGGAACGAAGGCCGCGCCGTCCCCGCCACCCCCGCCGCAGGCAGCGGCCAGGACGAGGCTGGCCAGCAGCAGGGAGGGAAGGCGCAGGGCGAAGGGTCGGTGGTGCATGGCGGTGGGGCGGGTGGGAGTGGAGAAGGGAAGGGCGGGGCGGGACAGGCGCGTCAGCGCGTCGCCGTGTTGTTGCCGTCGGTCAGCACGTCCAGGAAGGCCAGCAGGTCGGCCAGCTCGGTGTCGGTGAGCGCGACCGGCGTGCGCATCTCGGGTGCCAGCCGGGCCAGCATGTCGGCGTACAGGGCCGGGGCGTTGCGGCTGTCCTGGCAGGGCACCGGGTTGCCGGCCACGGCCGCAGTGGCCGGGCAGCGGAAGGCATTGGCCGCACCCGCGGCATCCAGGTGATGGCGCACCACCTGCTCCAACGTGGCGTACACGCCGTCGTGCATGTAGGGGAAGGTGTTCTTCACCTCCCACAGCGATGGCGTGAGGAAGGCGTAGCGGTCCGCGTCCAGCCCGCTCGTCTCGTAGCGGCCGAGGTCGCGCGGCGGCGTCTGCGCGGCGCCGCTGCCGAAGCCGGGGCCCTGCTGGGGCACGGCGAGGTTGTGGAACTGCTGGTCGCTCAGCAGCGGCCCCGTGTGGCAGCGGGCGCAGCGGGCCTGGCCGAAGAAGAGCAGGCCGCCGCGCTTGGCGGCATCCGGCAGGTCGCCGGTGCCGGAGGCGTAGGCGATCAGGCGGTTGCCGCTGCCCAGCTCGTACCAGCGCTGGGCCTGGAAGGCCGACAGCGCGTTGGCCGCCTGGGCGATGCCCATGTCCGCGGGCGCCATGCCGGGGTAGGCCGCAGCCAGCTGGGCGGCAAAGCCGGCGTTGGCGCGCAGCCGCTGCATCAGCGCGTCCCACACGGGCTGCGGGTTGTGTTCCACCGCGTCGTCGCTGACCAGGTCGGCCAGCGCGTTGCCATCCGCGGGGTCGTAGGCACCGAGCATCTCGGTGCGCGAGATCAGCGGAAAGAGCGCCTGCGCGGCCGTCACGTCGCGCAGCCCCGCGGGCAGGCGATTGCCCGCGGGTGTGTCGAAGCCGCCGTCGGCCCGCACGGCCACCCGGCCGTCCCAGAACAGGAAGCGTCGGTTGCCCTGCCCGTGGTTGACCAGGGCCGGCGTGTTGCGATGGATCACCGGTGTGCCGCTGCGCGTGGGCGGGCTGCCCGTGCCGTCGACCCCGATGCCCAGGGCCAGGCCGTCCACGCCGGCATTGCCGGTGGCATGGCAGCTGGCGCAGGCGACCTTCTGGTTGCCCGACAGCAGGGTGCTGGAGAAGAGGTTCTGGCCCAGGGCGAACAGGGCGGCGTCCACCACGGGCCGGGCCGGGGCGACGATGCCGTTGGCCGAGAGCTGGGCGCGCAGCGCGGCGTCCAGGTCGACGGCGGCCGTGGGTTGGCCGGTGGCGGGCGTGGCCGGGGAGCCTGTCGTGGAGGAGGTGCCGCTGTCCGCCGCCGTGCCGCTGGCGGCACCCGGCAGCAGCGCCAGCCCGCTGCCCACGCCACCGCCCCCGCCGCAGGCGGAACACAGCAGGGCCAGCAGGCTGCCCAGGAGGGCGATGCGCAGACGCGAAGCGGGCATGGTGGGAGCAATCCAATATGTTCTCGACTACATAGCGTTAGCAACCCGTGTGCCATCCCGTCAGGTGCCGTGAAGGGCGGATTCAAGGCGGTCTGCGTGCCGCGAAGCCGACAGAACGGACAGCGCCGGTCGGCTTTGCGACAGAGCCGGGCACGCTCCCCGGTCGCCGGCCGGTGTTCGTGCGTGCAGCGGCTGCGCAGGGGCGCGGCATGCGCCTTGCAGTCCGCAGCGGCATCGCCTGCCCGCGCCTGCCCGACCATGAACGTGCTCCAGCTCATCGAAGCCCTGCACCGCCTGCCACCACAGGCGACGGTGCTGCTGGAGGGCGACGGCGGCTATTCGCCGCTGGGCGGCGTGGAGCTGTTCAGTCCCGGCGGTGGCCAGCCGGACGAGGTGCTGCTGCAGCCGGACATGACGCCGGATTGAGGGATGCCATGAACGAGTCCGCCCAGTCCGGCTTGCTCTACTTCAGCAGCTACAGCGGGCGGGGCCTGCCCCTGCGGCTGGTGGGCGAGCTGCCGCCCGAGGCCATTGCCCACCGCAACACCTGCTTTCGCGCCAGCTACGACGAAGCCGGCCGACCGCTGTGCATCGAGAAGCTGGTGTACGGCGCGGTGGAGATGCGCCACGACTACCGCTGGGCCGCCGACGGCGCCCTGGCGGGCGTGACCGTGAGCGAGGAAGGCGAAGCCCCGCGCGAGCTGGTGCTGGGCTGAAAGAGGGGCAGGGGCGCGCAGCCGCGCCTCCCGAGAGGTGAGGCGGGCTGTTCAGGCCGCCACCGGCGTGTCCAGCACGGCCTTCACGTTCAGCGTCATGTTGTTCTTGACCGCGTCTGCATAGGGGCAGATGCCCCGCGCGCGCTCGACCAGGTTGTCGGCGGTGGGCTGGTCCAGCGTGCCGGCCATGAACAGCGTCAGGCTCAGGGCCATGCGGTAGGCGCCCTCGAAGGTGACGTACATCGACAGCGTGGCCTCCGCATAGCAGCCGCGCAGCGGCAGCTTGTCGGCACGCGCGATGTGGCGCACCGAATGCTCGAAGCAGGCGGCGAAGGCCGCTGCGAAAAGCTGCTCAGGATTGGGCGCGCCGCCCGGGCCGCCCATCTCGGTGGGCACGGCCAGCTTGAGCTTGAAGCCGCCGTCCTCGCTCTGCACCTGGCCGCTGCGGCCGCCCTGGGTGAGCATGGTGGTCTTGTAGACGATGTCCATGGCCTTGTTCCTTGTCGTCGATGGATGGGGCTGCGGCGCTGCCGTCCACTGCTACTTCAGCAGCTTCTTGCGCTCGGCCGGGCTGAAGTGGCTCAGGTGGCCGGCCGCCGCGGCCGCGCGGCGGTTGGACATGCGGATCGCCTCGATCTTGCCGGCGGGCGCGATGCGCGAGAGGGCCTTGTCCACGGCGGCGCTGCCGCAGGCAGGGCAGGCGGGCGGCGTGGCGCCGGCCCGCACCAGCGCCTCGAAGCCGTGGCCGCATGCGCTGCAGTGGTAGTCGTAGAGGGGCATGGGGCGCTCCAGATGGCAGAAGGAATGGATCTCAGGGTGACGGGGCGGGACAGCCCCCGGAGGCATGGGGCGCGGCGGCGCAGCCTTCCAGGGCCGCGGGCGCCGGGGCGTTGGGTCCCAGGCCCACCCAGTCGTGCACCTGCTGCGTGTCGAAGCCCACCATGCGGGTGTCGCCCCACTGCATCAGCGGGCGGCGGATGAGCAGCGGCTCGGCCAGCAGCAGAGCCAGGGCCGCGTCGGCGCCCAGCGCCTCGGGCACCACCTCGCCCGACTTGACGCGCGGTGCCGCACGGTTGAACCACTGGGCCACCGGCAGCGGCGCCAGGAAGTCCAGCAGCGTCCCGGCCGTCCAGGGCCAGGCGAGCAGGTCGCGGGTCTCCAGCGTGTGGCGGGCGCCGCGCAGCAGGGCCTTCTGGCGCGCGTTGCCGCCGCAGCCGGGCTTCTCGTAGAAGACGATGTGGGCCATGGCGTACTCGTTCACCGCTTCTCAGGCCGCCAGCGCGGGCCGCGCGCGGCGTTCGACCTCGCGCAGCAGCTGCAGGCATTCGAGGTTGGCCGCCATGTCCAGGGCGGTGAAGTCGTCCAGCGTGCGGGGCCGCCAGTCGGCGCCCAGGGCGAGCAGGGTGCGCAGCACCAGGGTCTTGCCGGCGGAGGAGGCATACATGAGGCAGGTCGCGCCGACCTTGTTGGCATGGTCCAGCGGCACGCCGGCCTGCACCAGCCGCTCGATCAGCGCCGGCTCGCCATGCACGCAGGCCAGCCACAGGGCGTTGTTGCCGTCGGCATTGGTGGCGTCCAGCGCCACGCCGTGGGCCAGCAGGGCCTGCACCGCCTCGGCCTCGCCGCGCCAGGCGGCGAGCATCAGCGGCGTGTTGCCATGAGCGCCGCGCGCTTCGGGGCCGGCCAGGCCCTGCTGCGCAAGCCAGGCGGCCAGCGCCGGGGCCACCGGGCGGGCGGGCGCGGCCGGGGGGGGCGCCTCCGCGTCGGCGGGGCTCGCCACGGCGCGCGGCCGGGCGAGCCAGGCTGCGTGGCCGCCAATCAGGTCCACCACCTCGGTGAAGCCGAAGTCCGCGAACATCTGCGCCCAGGTCTGGCTGGCGCGGCCGTGGTAGCAGTAGATGAACACGGGCCGCCGACGGTCGGTACGCAGCAGCAGGGCGTCCTGGTTGTCGCCGCTGAGGCGCAGCGCGCCGGGCAGGGCGTCCTGGGCGTGGTGGGCGGCGTCGCGGGCGTCCAGCACCAGCGCCTGGGGATGGCGCTCGCGCCAGGCGGGCAGTTCGGCGGCGGTGATGCGGCGGTAGGTGCGTTGTCCGGTCATGGCGGCGGGGAGGCAGGGCTTCGGTGGGGATAGGGCGGTTCGGTGCGGATGCGCTCGTCGTGCAGGGCCCGGCCGACGCTGAAGTGGTAGAGCACCTGCCACTGCGCTCCGGCGATGGGCTCGGCTGGCAGGCCGACGAGGGCATGCACCTCGTCGTCGAAATAGCAGCCGATGCCGGTGCCGGCCAGGCCGGCAGCCTCGGCTTCCAGGTACAGCACCTGGCCGGCCAGGCCGGCCTCGCGCAGCAGGGCGCGGTAGCGGGCGGGCTCGGTGCGCAAGGGGGCCAGGTCGGCCAGCAGGGCGATGACGAACACCGCGTGCGCCCCCAGGGCCTGGTGGCAGCTGAGGGTGCGCAGCGCGGCCGGCAGGCCGTCGTGCAGGGCCAGGCGCCACAGGGGCAGCGGCGCCGCCTCCACGCGCTGCCAGTCCAGGTGGGGCAGGGCGGCGTGCAGCGCGGGCGGCGCGTCATCGCCAGCGCCATCGGCGCCGCGGGGCAGAAGGTAGGCGCCGGGCGCGAGCCCGTCGACACGATGGGCAAAGAGCACGGCCTGCACGGCGGGCGGCTGCGGCAGGGCATCCCAGGGGAGCACGGCCGTGTCGCCATGGCGGGGCTGCAGGGCGCCCAGCAGGGACCAGAGCCGCTGCGCCGGCAGCCGGGCCGTAGGGTCGAAGCGCTGCGCGCTGCGGCGACGGCGGATCAGCGATTCGGCGTCCGTCTGGGCCCTCTGCACTGCGGTCGGCGCAGGGGCTGCCACGCCTGGCGCGGCCTTGCTGGCCGGCGCAGGCGGTGCGGCCTGCGCGCGCGAGGCGCGGGCGGCTTCGCCGATCACGGGCCAGCGGTACATGGGGTACGCGTCGAGCCGGTTGGCGCGGCCCTGCCAGTCGTCCAGGCCGTGCCAGTGCGCTTCCAGCGGCGCGCCAAAGTCCAGGGCCAGCAGCAGCTCGGGCTCTTCGGGCTCGGCGTCGCCGAAGTCCCCGGGCCGGTCCAGGCCCAGGCAGCGGGCGATGGCCTCGTGGCCGGGGCGCAGGTCGTGCAGGCGCCAGCCCAGCAGGGCGGCGGCGTAGCGCAGGGCGCCCAGCGCATGGCCGACATCGAGCTGGCAGTAGCGGAAGGCGCGCTCGCCGTACTTCCAGGCTTCGCGCCAGTGGATGGAGGACAGGCCCACCGCAAGGGCGGGGGCCGTGCCGGGCGCAGCGGCCAGGCTGGCGCGCTGCTCCAGCGCATGCAGCTCGGGGGTGTAGTGGTGCAGGCCGTCGGGCAGGCCCGCCACGCCGCGCGCCAGCAGGTAGCCCTCGGTGGGATGCAGGTTGCCGCTGGAGGGTGTGCAACGCACGGCCCAGCGGTCGGGGCCGGCCTGCTTCCAGGCCGACAGCGCCAGGCTCAGCTCGAAGAGCAGGCCCAGGCTCTCCAGGGTGGGGGCGGCGGGCGGGAGGGCGCCGGGCGCGAAGAGCGCGGCCCAGGGCGTGTGGCGCCGGGCCGCGGGCAGCGGCAGCGCCACCTGCGGGGCGCCGGCATAGCGGCGGAAGGGGTCGGGCTGCGCGTCCCAGTCCAGCGTCTCGGGGCCGGCCGCGTAGCGCTGCGGCCTGTGCTTGGTGCGCGCGTGGTAGGCCAGGAGGGGCATGGGGGTCTCGCGCGCAGGGCTCTCGGGCGCTCAGGCGCTCAGGCGCCGCGCATGGCGCAGCAGTTCGCGCGCGCGGTCGGCCGCCATGTCCGCCGCGGCGCGGCCATCGGGCGCGCAGGGTACGGCGCTGGCGCCCATCCGGCGCAGCAGGGCCATCAGCTCGGCGCGGCCACTGGCGGCCGCCTGCATCAGGCAGGTGAGGCCGTCGTCGTCCGCGTGGTCGATGTCGGCACCGGCCTCCAGCAACTGCACGATGGTGGCGGGCCAGCCCTGCAGGCAGGCATACCAGAGGGCGGTGCGGCCCTGGTCGTCCTCGGCGTCCACCGGCACGCCGCGGCCCAGCAATGCGGCGGTGGCCGACGCGTCGCCCTGCCAGGCGGCGCGCATGAGGGCGGTCTCGCCGTCCTCGGCGCGCGCGAAGGGGCCTGGAAAGCCCTGCTGCGCAAGCCAGTTGGACAGCGCAGCGACGGAGGCAGACCCGGCCCGCCGCGGATGCAGGCGGGCGATGGGCGCCTCGTCCGCGAGGACGCAGGGCCCGTGGGCAGGAAGCGGGGCAGGCATGGCGGTGCCGTGCGGGTTCAGACCGGCCGGTTCTCGTTGGGGTTGCGCACCGGCCCCATCAACTCCAGGCCCTCGGCGTAGGTGATGGTGTCGAAGGTGACGTCGAACTTCAGCGCGGCATCGGCCACGGCGTCGAGCTTGCCGGCGGTGTCCTTCTTCTTGAGATCGCCCTTCTCCAGGTAGAGCAGTTCGAGCATCTCGTTGTAGACCGTGTTCTCCAGGATGGGCAGCACGTAGAACATCGCGCCCTTGTAGGGCACCTGGTACTTCTTCGACAGGTCGATGTTGTCGCAGAAGAGGAAGTACTTGCCGCCGGCGCTGAGCGTGTCGCCCAGCGTCTCGGCCACGTCCTTGAGCGACTCGAAGGACAGCAGCCAGCCGCAGAAGAAGGGCAGGTGCGTGCTGCCAGCGGTGGCCACGGCCATCACCTGGTCGCAGGTCAGCTCGGGCGGGCGGGCCTCGTCGGCCAGCTTGGCCGAGAAGCGCAGCGCCAGTTCGCCGCGGAAGCCGAAGCGGCCCGGCTTGTGGGTGGGCGCCTTGAGCACCGGGTTCAGCAGGCGGCCTTCGGCTTCGAGGCGCGCGAAGGCGGTGTCCTGGATCTCGGTCTGGGTGGCCGTGGCGGTCATGGGGCTTCCTTGAGGGTGGTGAGAGAAAGGGGGTGCTGGGGCGCGGTCCGGGTGTCGGTGTTGCGCATCCAGTCGGCGGTCTTGAAGAAGGCGGCCATCAGCTCGGCCTGCAGCGCGGCGTCGGCACCCACGGCCTGCAGGGCGGCCTGCATGCAGGCCAGCCAGGCGTCGCGCTCGGCCGCGCCGATGGCGAAGCCGCCGTGGCGCATGCGCAGCCGCGGATGGCCGCGCTGCGCGGAATAGTCCTTGGGGCCGCCCAGCCACTCGCGCAGATACAGCACCAGCACGGCACGGGTGGCCGTCAGGTCGGCTTCGTGCATCGCGCGGATGCCGCGCGCGCCGGGCCAGGTGTCCATGTGGCGGTAGAAGGCCTCCACCAGCCGCGCGATGGCTGCATCGCCGCCCAGGCGCTCGTAGTGCGTGTTGTGCGGCGACGGGGCCGTGGGAATGGACGGGGTCATGGTCTGCGTTCTGCAATCGGCGTACCAGCGCCCTGGCGCGCGACAAGGCAGCCAAATGCGACAGGCTGCTGGGCGGTGTGCGGCGCAACGCCGCCGTTCGCGACGCGCGATGCAGGGTTTGTCGCGAACCGTACAAGCCCCGCGTCGGCCGCCGACGCAGGGGGCGAATGGGCCTTTCTCCCTCTGGAGAGTGGACTTTCGGAGGGATTCCATGCCGGTCGAAGGGGCATGGCATGGAAGCTGCGAAGAGGGGGTGCGCGGACACAAGTCCGGCCGATGCGTGACCCCGACAAGAAGAGCTACAGCAGGACCACGACAGGCTGACATGGGCGCGGCTTTCTGCAACGCAACCTTTCAACCCTTCACTCTCACTGGAGTAATCGCAATGTCCAAACTTCGGCAAATCGCCTTCTACGGCAAGGGCGGCATCGGCAAGTCCACCACCTCCCAGAACACGCTGGCCGCGCTCACCGAGCTGGGCCAGAAGATCCTGATCGTCGGCTGCGACCCCAAGGCCGACTCCACCCGCCTGATCCTGCACGCAAAGGCCCAGGACACCATCCTCTCGCTGGCGGCGGAAGCCGGTTCGGTGGAGGACCTGGAGCTCGAGGACGTGATGAAGATCGGCTACAAGGACATCCGCTGCGTGGAGTCCGGTGGCCCGGAGCCGGGCGTCGGCTGCGCCGGCCGCGGCGTGATCACCTCGATCAACTTCCTCGAAGAGAACGGCGCCTATGACGGCGTGGACTACGTCTCCTATGACGTGCTCGGCGACGTGGTGTGCGGCGGTTTCGCCATGCCCATCCGCGAGAACAAGGCGCAGGAGATCTACATCGTCATGTCCGGCGAGATGATGGCCATGTACGCGGCCAACAACATCTCCAAGGGCATCCTGAAGTACGCCAACAGCGGCGGCGTGCGCCTGGGCGGCCTGGTGTGCAACGAGCGCCAGACCGACAAGGAACTGGAACTGGCCGAGTCGCTGGCCAAGATGCTGGGCAGCCGGCTCATCCACTTCGTGCCGCGCGACAACATCGTGCAGCACGCCGAGCTGCGCCGCATGACGGTGATCGAGTACGCACCCGAGTCCAAGCAGGCCGAGGAATACCGCCAGCTGGCCCGCAAGGTCCACAACAACGCCGGCAACGGCACCATCCCCACGCCCATCACCATGGACCAGCTGGAAGACCTGCTGATGGAGCACGGGATCATGAAGCAGATCGACGAGTCGCAGGTCGGCAAGGCCGCGGCCGAACTGGCCGCCTGATTCCAGGCGTGCAAGCCCGGGCCCCGCGCGGCGGGGCCCGGCGCCGCCCCCTTCCCATCCTTACGGAGCATCCCCCATGACCGCCACCGTTGAAGAGCGCAAGGCCGCGAACAAGGCCCTGATCGATGAAGTGCTGAAGGCCTATCCCGAGAAGATGGCCAAGCGGCGCGCCAAGCACCTGGGCACCTTCGAAGAAGGCAAGCCCGACTGCGGCGTGAAGTCCAACATCAAATCCCTGCCGGGCGTGATGACCATCCGCGGCTGCGCCTACGCCGGCTCCAAGGGCGTGGTCTGGGGCCCGATCAAGGACATGATCCACATCAGCCACGGCCCGGTGGGCTGCGGCCAGTACAGCTGGGCCGCGCGCCGCAACTACTACATCGGCGTCACCGGCGTGGACACCTTCGTCACGATGCAGTTCACCTCCGACTTCCAGGAGAAGGACATCGTCTTCGGCGGCGACAAGAAGCTCGACAAGATCATCGACGAGATCCAGGCGCTGTTCCCGCTGAACAAGGGCATCTCCATCCAGTCCGAATGCCCCATCGGCCTGATCGGCGACGACATCGAGGCCGTCAGCAAGAAGAAGAGCAAGGAGTACGAAGGCCACACCATCGTGCCCGTGCGCTGCGAGGGCTTCCGCGGCGTGAGCCAGTCGCTGGGCCACCACCTGGCCAACGACGCCATCCGCGACTGGGTGTTCGACAAGGTCGACCCGAACAAGCGGCCCGAATTCGTCTCCACGCCCTACGACGTGGCCATCATCGGCGACTACAACATCGGCGGCGATGCCTGGTCCAGCCGCATCCTGCTGGAGGAGATCGGCCTGCGCGTGATCGCCCAGTGGTCGGGCGACGGGACCATCGCCGAGCTGGAGAACACGCCCCGCGCCAAGCTCAACGTGCTGCACTGCTACCGCTCGATGAACTACATCAGCCGGCACATGGAAGAGAAGTACGGCATCCCATGGGTGGAGTACAACTTCTTCGGCCCCACGATGATCGAGAAGAGCCTGCGCGAGATCGCCAGCCACTTCGACGACACCATCAAGGCCAACGCCGAGAAGGTCATCGCCAAGTACCGTCCGCTGATGGATGCCGTCATCGCGCGCTACAAGCCGCGCCTGCAGGGCAAGAAGGTCATGCTGTACGTGGGCGGCCTGCGTCCGCGCCACGTGATCGGCGCCTACGAGGACCTGGGCATGGACGTGGTGGGCACCGGCTACGAGTTCGGCCACAACGACGACTACCAGCGCACCACGCACTACATCAAGGACAGCACGCTGATCTACGACGACGTGACCGGCTACGAGTTCGAGCACTTCGTCGACAAGATCAAGCCCGACCTGATCGGCTCCGGCATCAAGGAGAAGTACGTCTTCCAGAAGATGGGCGTGCCCTTCCGCCAGATGCACAGCTGGGACTACTCGGGCCCCTACCACGGCTATGACGGCTTCGCCATCTTCGCCCGCGACATGGACATGGCGATCAGCTCGCCGATCTGGGGCCTGACCAAGGCGCCCTGGAAGTCCTGACCCCCGCCTGCGCAACGCCGCGGCCCGCGCGCACCCCGTGCGCGGGCCGCCCGAGCCGCCCCACGACCTCTTTTCCATCGGAGCCCGCCATGCCCCAATCCGCCGACAAGATCCTCGACCACGAACTGCTGTTCCGCGAGCCGGAATACCAGGACATCTTCAAACGCAAGAAGGAAGAGTTCGAGTTCAACCACCCCGATGACAAGATCAAGCAGGTCATCGAGTGGACCAAGACCGAGGACTACAAAGAGAAGAACTTCGCCCGCGATTCGCTGACCGTGAATCCGGCCAAGGCCTGCCAGCCGCTGGGTGCGGTGTACGTGGCCAACGGTTTCCACAAGACGCTGTCGTTCGTGCACGGCTCGCAGGGCTGCGTGGCCTACTACCGCAGCCACTTCAGCCGCCACTTCAAGGAGCCCACCTCCTGCGTCAGCTCCTCGATGACCGAGGACGCGGCGGTGTTCGGCGGCCTGAACAACATGATCGACGGCCTGGCCAACGCCTACAACCTGTACAAGCCCGAGATGATCGCCGTCAGCACCACCTGCATGGCGGAAGTGATCGGCGACGACCTGGACGCCTTCATCAAGAACAGCAAGCAGAAGGGCAGCGTGCCCGAGGCCTATGACGTGCCCTTCGCGCACACCCCGGCCTTCGTCGGCAGCCACATCACCGGCTACGACAACGCGCTGCTGGGCATCCTCAAGCACTTCTGGGACGGCAAGGCCGGCACGGCGCCCAAGCTGGAGCGCGTGCCCAACGACAGCATCAACTTCATCGGCGGCTTCGACGGCTTCGTCGTGGGCAACATGAAGGAGATCCGTCGCATCTTCAGCCTGTTCGGCGTGAAGGCGAACATCATCTGCGACCCCTCCGAGACCTGGAACACGCCCACCGACGGCGAGTTCCGCATGTACGAGGGCGGCACCACCAAGGAAGAGGTCGAGGCCGCACTGCACGCCAAGGCGACCATCGTCTTCCAGGAATACTGCTGCGAGAAGACCTCCAAGTTCATCGCCGAGCACGGCCAGGAAGTCGTGGTGCTCAACGCGCCCATGGGCGTGGCCGGCACCGACGAATTCCTGATGGCCATCTCGCGCCTGACCGGCAAGCCGATCCCGGCCGAGCTGGAGAAGGAGCGCGGCCAGCTGGTGGACGCCATGGCCGACAGCCAGGCCCATCTGCACGGCAAGCGCTTCGCGCTGTACGGAGATCCTGACCAGATGCTGGGCACCACCCGTTTCCTGCTGGAACTGGGCGCCGAGCCGGCCCACGTGCTGGCCACCAACGGCAACGACGACTGGGCCGCCAAGGTGCAGGCGCTGTTCGACGCCTCGCCCTACGGTGCCAACTGCAAGGTCTATCCCAAACGCGACCTGTGGCACATGCGCTCGCTGCTGTTCACCGAGCCGGTGGACTTCCTGATCGGCAACACCTACGGCAAGTACCTGGAGCGCGACACCAAGACGCCGCTGGTGCGCATGACCTTCCCGATCTTCGACCGCCACCACTACCACCGCTATCCCACCTGGGGCTACGACGGTGCGCTGCGCACGCTGGTGATGCTGCTGGACGAGTTCTTCGAGACCCTGGACGCGAACACCATCGTGCCGGGCAAGACGGACTACAGCTACGACATCATCCGCTGAGGACGCCGGCCGGCCTTCGCGGCCGGCCTGGCGCCTGGCTTCACTTCTTCACCGAATCGAGGATCGCCCATGTCCGAACCCGAACGCGTGTGGGTCAAGACCACGGAAGACGGCCGCAAGGTCGAAGTGATCGATGGCTGGGTCTGCCTGGCCGGGGTGCGCGAGGCCGAGCACCTGGTCGAGATCCTCGAACACCCCAACCGGCAGGCCATCCTGCGTGCCGTGCCCGGTGCCACGCATGTGGCGGGCCGGCTGCCCCTGACCCACGAGCAGGCGGCCATCGCCCAGGGCGCGCTGCTGGCCGCGCAGCGGGTGTTCGATTCCAGCCCGGCCGGCATCACCCAGCGCATCAGCAAGGCCGTCTGGGCCAAGGCGCACGCCGAAGGCGTGGAGTGAGCCGTCCGTCCGGCACTGCCTGAGGCCCCACCATGATCTACGTCGTCGAACAGCCGGACGCCGGCGAGCCGCATGCCTGGTTTGCCTATGACGACGAGGACCTGGCCCGCAAGGTCGCTGCGACCGACGCGCTGCAGCCCTGGGAGATCCACGACGTGCTCACGGCGCGCGAACTGCTGCAGGCCCATGGCCACGACGGGCCCGGGGATGCGGCCCGCGCGGCACTGCCCGCCATCTGCGGCCTGGGTGACGAGCACGGCTGGGACACCCCTCTGTACCGCGCCGATCACCTGCTGGGCCGCGGCGTGCTGCAGTCCGTGCCGGTGAGCGAGCGCGACGCCCTGGCGGCCGCCATCGCGGCGCGCGGCGCCCAGCCGTGCATCTACTGGAGCGACACCGAGGCGGTGGCCGCCTTCGAGGGCCACGACCCGCGGCTGGCCGGCGATGCGCGCTGGTGGGCCCGGCGTGCCCTCTATCGGCAACTGGTCGAGCTGGAAGTGCTGGCAGACGACAACTGACCGGACACAGGCCATGAAGCTGCGCATCGAACGACCGCACGCCCAGCAGCTTGCCAGCGAGTTCCCCGAACTGGCGATGCTGGCCGACCAGCTGCGCTTCGGCGCGCATGCCGAGATCGGGCTGGCCCAGCTGCACCCCGTGGCGCTCGACCGCCTGGGCGAGCTGTGGCAGACCGGCGGGGAGCATCAGCGCCGACGCGCCGTGCAGTTGCGCTGCCTGCGCGATGCGCTGGAAGAGCCCGACGCCGAGCGCTTCGCCGCCGACCGGCTGGAGCAGGTGGTGCCGGCGCTGGTGCGGCACATCGCCGCCGGTGCCCGGCGCGGCTGGCTCTTCAGCGCCGACACCGACAGCCGCCCCCTGGCGTGGTGCCCGACCCGCATCGACTTCGTGCCCGCCAGCAACGACGAGACCGGCAAGGTCTTCGTCGAGATGAAGGCCAACGCGCGCGGCGGCCTCATCACGCAGACCCTGCGGCTGGCCGGCGCCGACGTCGAGGGCCGGACCATCGCCCGGATGCTCCTGTCGCGCGGCCTGATGCGCGAAACCCCGGCGCTGATGGATGCCTACGACGCCACGGCCGAGCGCTACTTCGAGTGGCGCGGCGAGTACGGCAGCCAGTTTCTGGGCAGCGGCACCGGCTTCCACGCCGAGGACCCCACCGCCACCCATCGCGACAGCGACTGGCTGCGCAAGGACGTGATCGTGCTCAGCGCCCAGGGCCAGCCGGCCCGGCTGGTGAACGACGAAGGCGTGCTGCAGCAGCGCAACCCCACGCTGGAGGCGCCCGGCACGCTGCTGGCCGGCTACCTGGGCAAGGCCGCCAAGAGCAGCCAGTACGACGCCGAGGACGAGGTCAAGGCCCTGGCGGAAGAGCTGCGCCGCGACCGGCCCGGGCTGTTCACCCAGCTGCCGGTGCATCCGCTGATGCTGATGTTCCACCTGGAGCTGCACCACCACCTCTGGGTGCATGTGGACGAACTGCAGCCCTATGCCTATCAGCCCGCCCTGAAGCACAAGCTGGTACTGCCGCCCGAACAGACCGACCTGATCGACATCCTCACCGCCGAGATGGACGTGCTGATGGACGACATCGTGGCCGGCAAGTCCGGCGGTACCACCGTGCTGTGCGCGGGCCCGCCGGGCGTGGGCAAGACCCTCACCGCCGAGGTCTATGCCGAGATCGTGCGCCGGCCGCTGTACCGGGTGCACTCGGGCCAGCTCGGCCTGAACGTCTCGACCATGGAGAGCGCCCTCAAGGAGGTGCTGCTGCGCGCCCAGCGCTGGGGCGCCGTGCTGCTGATCGACGAGGCCGACGTCTACATCAAGCGCCGCGACGACGACCTGGCCATGAACGCGGTGGTGGGCGTGTTCCTGCGCGTGCTGGAGTACTTCAGCGGCCTGCTGTTCCTGACCACCAACCGCATCGACGACATCGACGAGGCCATCGTCTCGCGCTGCATCGCGCTGATCCGCTATCACGCGCCGGACGAGGCGGCGCGGCTGCGCATCTGGCAGGTCATGGGCGAGCAGTTCGGCCTGGTGCTGGATGCCGCGCTGCTGCGGCGGCTGCCCGCGCTCTTTCCCGAGGCCACCGGCCGCGACATCAAGGGCCTGGCCAAGCTGGTCGCCAAGTACTGCGGCCACAAGGGCGTGCCGGCGACGGAGGAGGCCTTCCTGCGCTGCGCGATGTTCCGCGCGCTCACGCCGGCCGGCGCCTGATCGCCACAGCACCTTCTTCGAGGAACACCATGCTGCCTCACCTGCAATGCGACATCGTGCGCCAGTGCGCGGACGCCGTGGACCGGCTTACCTGCGAGATGCAGGACGAGGCGGAGCTCTTCGCCAGCCCCAACACCCTGCAGCATGTGGAGACCCATCTGCTGACGGTGGCCCAGACGCTGGCCCACCTGTCGCCGGCGCTGCAGGCGCGTCTCGCCTGGGTGGACTGGCGCGGCTGGCAGGCCCTGTGCGGCCTGCTCGAGGCCGACGCCCAGCCGCGCCGGGAGGCCGTGTGGTATGCCGTGCGCTCGCTGCTGCCGACCACGGTGCACCTGATCGAGCAGCTGCGGCGCATCGAGCCCGTGTGGTTCGAGAACGCTTACTGAGATCCTGGAACCTGCCATGAAACTGCGTCTGGGTGCCTTGTGCCTGTTCGAGAACCCCACCGGCGAGGACGGGCGGGCGCTGATCCGGCAGTTCGTGCTGGTGCGGGAGGCCGACCGCATGGGCTTCGACGACATCTGGCTGGCCGAGTGTGCGGACGATCCGGCGCATCCCAGCACGGCGGTCGAGGCGCTGGTGGGGCATCTGGCGGGCGTGACGTCCAAGGCCCGCATCGGCGCCGTGGTGCAGCCCTCGCGGCACGAGGCCGAGGCGCTGGCGCAGAGCCTGGCGACGGCCTCGCTGCTCAGTCGGGGCCGGCTGGCGCTGGCGGCCGATGCGCGCGGCGCCCACACGGATGCGACGGCGTCGCTGGCTGCGCTGCAGGCCAGGCTGGCAGGACAGGGTGGACCCCTGATCCCGGCAGCCCCGGGCGTGCCGGTGCCGGCCTGGGCCGTGGTCGACAGTGCCGAGGCCGCGCGGCAGGCCGCCGCCCGCGGGCTGGGCCTGTGGCTGCCGGCCGAGCTGGACGAGGCGGCTGTGGAGGCACTGATTGCCGCCTTCCGCGAGGCGGGCGGATCGGCCGACCCTGGCGTGCTGCTGGCACGCTTCGCCTGCCCCGCCGCCACGCGCGAGGCGGCGCTGGCCCTGGCACAGCCCTTCGCGCACTGGTGCGCCGGCGCCGACGCAGCCCCGGCGATGCTGGCGCGCAGCCTGGTCGGCAGCCATGCCGAGGTGGCGCAGGCGCTGCGTCACCTGGGCGAGCGCTTCGGCCTGCTGGGCGTGATCGTGGTGCCGATGAGCGCGGGCTTCGACGACGCCAAGCACATCCTGGCCGACATGGTCGACGAGGTCCGGCCGCTGCTGGACGATTGAGGGTTCGCTGACCATGAGTTGGTCGCGCGCGTCCTCCGCGGTGGGGCAGCAGCTGATCCGCCTCGCGCTGGGTGCCGCCCAGAGCGCGGGCGCGGCGCCGGATGCGGCGGACCTCGCACTGATGGTGAGTGCCGTGCAGCGCGACGCCATCGAGCGGCTGACGCCCGAGCAGGCCGGCGCGGCCTTGCAGCGGGCGCTGCAGTCGCCCTACCCGGCGGGCTTCTTCCTGGCGCTGCGGGCCTGCGCCGGGCTCCGGCGCTTCCTGCCGGAGCTGGACGCGCTCTTCGGCGTGCCCCACCTGTCGGACGAGCCCCTGCCGGTGGACGTCGGCGAGCACCAGCTGCGCGCCCTGGCCCTGGCCGCACGGCGCCATGCACCGCTGGCGGTGCGTTTCGCGGTGCTGGCCCACAAGTTCGGCATGGCGGGCACGCCGCCGCACTGCTGGCCCAGCCATGTGGGCCACGAACTGCGCGGCCAGGCCCGGCTGCGGGACCTGGCCGGGCGCATGGCGCTGCCGCCCGAGGTGCTGGACCTGGCGGATCTGGCCATTGCCGAGGCCGATCGCGTGCACCGCGCCAGCGACATGCGCGCCGGTCCCATCGCCGAGCTGCTGGCACGGGTGGAGGCGGTGGAGCGGCCCGAGCGCTTCGAGCAGCTGCTGCAGGTGTGCATCTGCGACTTCTCGGCCTATGCCGGCCACGGTGAAGCCGACTACGCCAAGGCGCCGCGCATGCGGCGTGCGCTGGCCGCCTTCGCACGGGCGGGGGCCGATCCGCAGGCGCTTGCCCTGGCGGTGGCGCGCGCGCTGGGCGGATCGTCGGGTTCGCGCTGAGCGGCTGCGGCCGGGCGCCGAGGGCGAGACCTCCTCGCCTAGAACTTCACCTGCGCCGACATGGCCACGGTGCGCGGGCTGCCCAGGTAGTTGGCATTGAGCCAGTAGCGCTTGTCCGCCACGTTGGCCACGTTCAGCCGCAGCGTCACCGGAAGCCCGGCGGCGCGCAGGGCGTAGCGAAGTCCCAGGTCGAAGGTGGCGAAGCCGGGCAGGCGCTGCGTGTTCGCCGCGTCGGCGTACTGCGGGCCGGTGTAGAAGGCGCCACCGGTAAGCGTCAGGCCGGGCACGCCGTCCAGCTCGTACTCGAGGTAGAGCTTGGCGCTGCGCTCGGCCACGTTCATGGGCGTCTTGCCTTCCAGGGCGGGCGATTGACGGTTCTCCTTGACCTTGGCGTCCAGCAGTGTCAGCCCTCCCACCACCGTCAGGCCGCGCATCGGTTTGCCCGTGGCGGTGAACTCCAGGCCCTGGTGCACCTGTCGGCCGTCCTGCACATAGGTCACCGGGCCGCTGCCGCTCGCGTCGTAGTACTGCAGGCCCTTGTCGATCTTGAAGAGGGCCGCCGTCCACAGCACGTCGCGGGCTTCGGCCTTCAGGCCCAGTTCGACCTGCCTGCTCTGGAGCGGCGCCATCACGGCGCCTGCGTTGCTCACCAGGCGGCCGTTGTAGGTGGCCGCGGCCACGCCGCCCTGTTCCAGGCTGCGCATGGTGCTGCCGTAGAGCGAGAGCCAGGGCACGGGCTTGTAGATGAGCGCGGCCGTCGGCGTGACGCGGCTGTCGTCGTAGCGGCTGGTGCTGGTGCGGGTGGCGTCGTAGCCGGTGTCGAGGATGCCGGCCTGGTTCACGCCGACGAGGGCCGACCACTGGTCGTTGAAGCGGATGTCGTCGCCCAGCAGCACATTGCGGCGCAGCGTGCGCTGGGCCAGGTACTTGCTGCCGGTGGGCGAGAGGCCGGGGTCGGCCAGATAGACGGGCTGGCCGAAGCTGACCGGCGTGCTCGTCAGCGTGGTCCAGCCACCGGCGGACGAGCGGTAGTTGGTGGCGGTGGTGCGGTCGGCCGACCAGCCGGCGGTCAGGGTGTGCTGCACCGGCCCGGTGGCGAAGCGCCAGTCCGCATAGGCATAGGCGCCCTGGTTGAGGTAGTCGGGGTATTCCCAGGCGCTGGTCTGTACCCGGTAGTTGCCGTTGCCGCCGGCGATGAAGGTGTTGTTGGCCACCACCAGGTCGGAGCGGCTGGTGCGGCGGGCCACCCCCGCACGCAGCACCACGCTGTCGCCCAGCTGCCAGCGCACGCGGCTGGCGACATGGTCCTGCGCGGTGTCGGTCAGCGTGAAGGGCTGGCCGTAGAAGTTGCTGCGGGCAAGGTCGGCCGCGGGATAGCTGGCGCCCGTGGCGGCGCTCCAGTAGGCCTCGCTGCCGCGCATGCGGTAGACGCTGCGCGAGGCGTCGAACTGCACCTGCAGCCGGTCGCTCAGGTTCCAGTCGAGGGCGCCGCTGACCAGGCCGCGCCGGATCGACTGGTGGTCGGTGGCGGTGTCGCCGTCCTGGCCGACGACGTTCAGCCGGTAGGCCAGCTTGCCGCCATCGTCGATGCGGCCGCCGAAGTCGCCATGCAGGTAGCCGTTGCTGCCCTCGGTCACGCCCGCCGTCACGCTGCGCAGGGGCTCGTAGGTGGGCCGCTTGAGCACGTAGTTGAGCGTGCCGCCCACGTTGCCGGCGCCCCACAGGAAGCCGGAGAGGCCGGTGAGCACCTCCAGCCGCTCCTTGTCCTCCATGTCGACGCTGACCATGTTGGTGTTGGGCATGCCGTCGATGCGCTTGGTGGCGCCCAGGCTGAAGCCGCGCACCGTCACACCCGTGAAGAAGCGCGACTGCGGCGTGGTGAGCTGGGTGACGGGGTTGATGCGCAGCACATCGTCGGGCTTGGTGGCCTGCAGGTTCTCCATCAATGCCTGCGGCACCACGTGCACGGAGTAGGGCGTATCGAGCAGCGGTCGGGCGTCCAGCGGACCGATCTGTGCGGCGGTGCGCGCCCGGTAGCCGCTGGCGGCCGAGCCGTCCTGCTGCAGGTCGGGCACCCGTTGGTCCTCCACCTGCACCGCGGGCAACTGCGTATCGGCGGCGGTGGCGGCCTGGGCCCATGCCGGCAGGGGGCCGGCGAGCGCCGCGGCCAGCGGCCAGGCGGTGCGGGGCGTGGAACGGGGAAGGGCGCGCTTGCGCCGCGGCGACGGGTGGCGGGAGGGCAGGGTAGGCACAGCCGGACTCCAGGAGCAGGAGATGCGCGGCTGGCAGCGGCTGGCTGGCGCGGGATGCGGGCCCGGAAGGGCCTCGCGGAAGGCGCGGATTATAGGAACCGGCCCGTGTGTCACATGCCGGCAGCGCGAATGTCGCGATTGCTTCAAACCTGCCACAGGCGGCGCTGAAGACAGGCGCGATTGCCGCTTCTGCGTTGGCTTTCCAACGCATTGCGGCTGGCACCGAACCTGCAATGAAGGCCTCACCCACGCCACGTGCAAGGAGCCTCCCGATGTCCCCCTCGCTCAAAGCCAAGATCGCCCAGGTGTTCGACGAGCCCGGTTGCGACAAGAACCAGGCCAAGGGCGCCAAGGAAAAGAAGAAGGGCTGCACCAAGCAGCTGTCGCCCGGCGCGGCGGCTGGCGGCTGCGCCTTCGATGGCGCCAAGATCGCGCTGCAGCCCATCGTGGACGTGGCGCACCTCGTGCACGGCCCCATCGCCTGCGAAGGCAACTCCTGGGACAACCGGCACAGCGCCAGCAGCGGCTCGCAGCTCTACCGCACCGGCTTCACCACCGACATCAACGAGCTGGACGTGATCTACGGCGGCGAGAAGCGCCTGTTCAAGAGCGTGCGCGAGATCATCGAGAAGTACGACCCGCCCGCGGTCTTCGTCTACCAGACCTGCGTCACGGCGCTGATCGGCGACGACATCGAGGCCGTGTGCAAGCGCGCCAGCGAGAAGTTCGGCAAGCCGGTGATTCCGGTCAACTCGCCCGGCTTCGCGGGGCCCAAGAACCTGGGCAACAAGCTGGGCGGCGAGTCGGTGCTGGACTATGTGATCGGCACGCGCGAGCCCGAGTACACGACTCCCTACGACATCAACATCATCGGCGAGTACAACCTGGTGGGCGAGCTGTGGCAGACCAAGCCGCTGCTCGATGCGCTGGGCGTGCGCGTGCTCTCGTGCATCTCGGGCGACGGCCGCTACAACGAGATCGCCAGCAGCCACCGCGCCAAGGTGAACATGATGGTGTGCTCCAAGTCGATGATCAACATCGCCACCCGCATGGAGCAGCGCTGGGGCATCCCGTACTTCGAAGGCTCGTTCTACGGCATTTCGGACATGAGCGAGACGCTGCGCAACATCGCGCGGCTGCTGGTGCGCCAGGGCGCGCCCGAAGACCTGATCGAGCGCACCGAGCGGCTGATCGAGGTCGAGGAAGCCCGCGCCTGGAAGCGCATCGCCGCCTACCGCGAGCGCCTGGCCGGCAAACGGGCGCTGCTGATCACCGGCGGCGTGAAGTCGTGGTCGGTGGTGTCGGCCCTGCAGGAGGCGGGGATCGAGGTGGTGGGCACCAGCATCAAGAAGTCGACCAAGGAAGACAAGGAGAAGATCAAGGAGATCATGGGTGACGACGCCCACATGATCGACGACATGACACCGCGGCAGATGTACACCATGCTGCGCGATGCCAAGGCCGACATCATGCTGTCGGGCGGGCGCTCGCAGTTCGTGGCGCTCAAGGCCCGCATGCCCTGGCTGGACATCAACCAGGAGCGCTACTACCCCTATGGCGGCTACGAGGGCATGGTGGAGCTGGTGCACCAGGTGGACCGCGCGCTCTCCAACCCCGTGTGGCAACAGGTGCGCATTCCCGCGCCCTGGGGCGACGACGGCGAGAGCCTGGGTGCCGTGACCGCGGGCACGCCGGTGCCGGCGCCTGCACCCATCCCGCCGCAGGCGCCGCAGCCCGCCGCCCTGGCCGACTGCGCGCCCCTGCCGGGCCTGGCCTTCCTGGCCGACGTGGCGCGCAGCGCCATGGGCCTGACCCTCGACGAAATGCCCGCCTGAGGAGCCGCACCATGGCCGAAGTCGTCGAATCCAGGAAAGCCTGCGCGGTCAATCCGCTCAAGATGAGCCAGCCGCTGGGGGCGAGCTTCGCCTTCATGGGGCTGGATGCCTGCATGCCCGTGATGCACGGCTCGCAGGGCTGCACCTCCTTCGGGCTGGTGCTGCTGGTGCGGCACTTCAAGGAAGCCATTCCGCTGCAGACCACCGCGATGAACGAGGTGACCACCATCCTCGGCGGCTACGAGAACATCGAGTCCGCGCTGATGAACATCCACCAGCGCGCGGCGCCGCGCATCATCGCCATCTGCTCCACGGGCCTCACCGAGACCAAGGGCGACGACGTGGAGGGCTTCCTCGCCATCGTGCGCCAGCGCAAGCCCGAGCTGGCCGGCACCGAGATCGTCTACGTCTCCACGCCCGACTACGTGGGCGCCTTCGAGGACGGCTACCGCCACGCCGTCGCCGGCATCGTGCGGGCGATGGTCAAGCCGCTGCCCACGGTGGCCGCGCAGCTCACGCTGCTGCCGGGCAGCCATCTCTCGCCGGCGGACATCGACGAGCTGCGCGAGATCGTCGAGGCCTTCGGCCTCACGGCCGTGGTGCTGCCCGACCTCTCGGGTTCGCTCGACGGGCACATCGCGCCCGACTGGCGCGGCACCACGCTGGGCGGCACGACGGTGGAAGAGATCCGCGCCGCGGGCGCCTCGGCCTTCACGCTGGCGGTGGGCGAGCAGATGCGCGATGCCGCCCAGGCACTGCAGGACATCGCCGGCACGCCCTTCGAGGTCTACGAGCGACTCACGGGCCTGGCCTGCAACGACCGCCTGATGCAGCGGCTGGCGCAGATCAGCGGACGTCCCGTGCCGGCCAAATACCGCCGCCAGCGCAGCCAGCTGCTGGACGCGATGCTCGACGGCCACTTCTATACCGGCGGCACCAAGGTGGCGATCGGCGCCGAGCCCGACCTGCTGCTCGCCGTGGGCAGCCTGCTGCATGAGATGGGCGCCGAGCTGAAGGTGTGCGTCAGCACCACGCCCTCGGCCGCGCACGCGCTGCTGCCGGCCGCGCAGGTGGTGATTGGCGACCTGGAGGACATGGAGCGTGCTGCGGCCGAGGCCGGCTGCGAGCTGCTGGTCACGCACTCGCATGGCCGGCAGATGGCCGAGCGGCTGGGCAAGCCCTTCTTCCGGGTGGGCTTTCCGGTGTTCGACCGCATCGGCAACTCGCACCGCCGCTATGTGGGCTACCGCGGCACGATGAACCTGATCTTCGAGATCGCCAACCTGATGATCGAGCAGATCCCGCACCACCACGAAGGCGACTGGCCGCTCACGCCCGAGGCCCTGCGCGCGGCGCAGCCCGTGCCGCAGGCGGAGGCCGGCTGCGGCACGGGCTGCGGCTGCGGCGACCACGCGGCCGTGGCCGCCGCCAGCGCCTGAGCGACCTCTTTTCCACGCCACGGAGTCCCCATGAAGATCGCATTTGCCACCCAGGACAAGGTCCATGTCGACGCCCACTTCGGCTGGGCCAAGGCCATCGTCGTGTACGAGGTCACGCCCCAGGGCCACCGCTTCGTCGAAAGCTTCGACTTCGGCGGCAAGCTGGAGGAAGACGGCGACGAGGACAAGCTCGCCCCCAAGCTGGACGCCATCCGCGACTGCGCCATCCTGTATGTGGCGGCGATCGGCGGCTCGGGCGCGGCGCGGGTGGTGGCGCTGAAGATCCATCCGATCAAGGTGCCGCAGCCCGAACCCATTGCAGAGATCCTGGACAAGCTCCAGGACGTGCTCAAGGGCACGCCGCCGCCCTGGCTGCGCAAGGCGCTGGCCAAGGACGGCGGCCGTGCCTTCGATTTCGAGGACGAAGAGGAAGCCCACTCCCATGGCTGAAGAAGCAACCCTGGCCGCCGCCCCGGCGGCCGACGACAACGACGCGGCGCACCTGGCGTCGCCCTTCGTGCAGCAGCTCATCAAGCAGCTGCGCGCCCAGGACACCCACGGCACCTGGGAGGGCAAGAGCGACCTGCAGCTGCTCAAGCCCTACATCCTCACGCCCGAGGAGCGGCGTGCCATTCCGATCATGGGCGACCCCGACCCCGAGACGCTGTGGCACCTGGAGCTGTTCTACAACGCCATTGCCGTGGCCATCGAGCGCGAGACGAAGCAGATGGTCTCGCCCATGATGAAGATGAGCCACGAGGGCTTCGGCCGCATGGTGCTCATCGCCGGGCGGCTGGTGGTGGTCAACAAGCAGCTGCGCGACGTGCACCGCTTCGGCTTTCCATCGCTGGCCAAGTTGGCGGAAGCCGGTGGCAAGTTCCTGGACGAGGCGGTGCAGATGATCCGCACCTACCCGGACGTTGCCAACTACGGAGCATGAAATAGACCCACCCCCGTTTCTTGCTCACTTCGTGTAGCCGAATCCCCCCTCAAGGGGGCGCGCCCGGTGGCCCGGCAAAGCCGGTTCCACGGGCGCCCGAGCACAGTGCTTGACGTGTGCCACCAAGTACCCAGGAGCCGCCGAATGTCTGAAACAGCAGAAGAACTGAAAGCCCGCCTCAAGAAGCTCAACGCCCAGGCCGTGCAGGCCAAGATGGACCTGCATGACCTGTCGGAAGAGCTGCCGACCAACTGGGAGCGCATCCTGGAGGTGGCCCAGCGCTGCCACGAGGCCCATGCCGCGCTGATGGCCGCCCGGAAGGCCTCTGCCGCCGCAGCGGCCTGACGACGCACGCCCCGCCAGCCCCGAGCCAGCCATGACCACCTTCAACGTCACCCTGCCCAGCGGCGCCACCTGGACGCCCACCTTCGTCGCCGAACTGGACGAAGACAAGTGCATCGGCTGCGGCCGCTGTTTCAAGGTCTGCCCGCGCGGCGTGCTCGAACTCGTCGGCCTGGACGACGAGGGCGAGCACATCGCCCTCTCCGGCGACGACGACGAGGACGACGAGTACGAGCGCAAGGTGATGACCATCGCCCGCCAGGAGCTGTGCATCGGCTGCACGGCCTGCGCCAAGATCTGCCCCAAGAAGTGCTACACGCACGCCGCGGCGCAGGTGTAGGGGTCGCCCGGCCATGAATGCCCAGGCCCTCCACCCCCGCGCCCTGCTGCTGGCCTGTGCCCCGCAGCGCGGCGAGCCGGCCAGCCTGGCGCTGGCCGGTGTCATCGGCGCGGCCTTCGCGGACCATGGCACGCAATGGTTGCCCCTCGCGGGCCTGCCGGCCGCGGCCACGCGCGCGGTGATGGACCGCCGCTTTCCCGGCGCCGACCTGGCGCTCGGGCTGGACTGGCTGGCGCTCGACGGCGCCGACCGCGCCGAGCCGCGTCAGGACGAGGTGGACGACCTCGTGGCGCTGCTGCTCGACCACCTGTCTCCCGCGGCTGGCCCGCCCGAGGACGGACCGGCCGTCGCCCATGCGCTGGCCTGCGCCAGCCTGGGCGGCAACCACCTGTGGCAGGACCTGTTCCTGCCCTCGCGTCGCGAACTCTCGGCGCTGATCGGCGGCTGGTTCCCCGCGCTCGCGGCCCGCAACACGGGCGACATGAAGTGGAAGAAGTTCTTCTACAAGCAGCTGTGCGAGCGCGAGCAGGTCTTCGTCTGCAAGTCGCCCAGTTGCGGCGTGTGCAGCGACCATGGCCTGTGCTTCGGGCCGGAGGACGGCCGGGCGCGGATCTGACGCGCCGGGCACGCGGCTTGCACTAGGACGGCTAACGCGATGTAGTGAACTACATAACACGTCGCCTGTCCCGACAAAACCGACGAAGCCGCCATGTCCGCCTTCCAATCCGCCCAACCTGTGTCCCGTGGCGCCCGCTGGGTGCCCTGCGACCGGGCCTGTTATCTCACGCTCCACTGGCCGGCCGGCGATTCGCCGGGGGCCGGGGCGGCCTTTGCCGAGGCACCGTGCCTGCCGCTGCTGCCCCAGCCCGCACACCGGCTGCTGGCCCAGTGCAGCGAGGAGGGCCTGCGCCGGCTGGTGCACCTGCACATGCAGCGGCTGTGCCGCACGCCGCTCTTCGCCCGCGCGGGCCGGTGCGCCGGCTGCGTGGAGCAGCGTGTGGCCGACTTCGTGGTCGAGTCCTGCGGCGGGCCGCTCTTCTACAGCGGCCGGCACGCGCGGCTGCGCGTCGGCTCGGGCCTGCCGCTGCTGCTGGACGAGGAGGGCCGCGAGCTCTGGCTGGTGCAGCTCTGGCATGCCTTCGACGACGCCGGCTGGACGCCCGGCCTGCGGGCCGACTTCTGGCGCTGGGCCGAGCCGCTGTCGGTGCACCTGATGGCGCCGCGCAGCCGCCATGCGGGCCTGACCCGCTATCCCTACGACACCGTGCGCAGCTGGTTCCTGGAAGCGGCGCCCGCAGCAGGAGGCGGGCGATGAGCGCCCTTCCGCCAAGCACGAACCCGGCTCCCGCCACAGGCACCGCCGCCGCGCCTGCTGGCTCGCGCTACGGCGTCTTCCTCAACGTGGAAGACCCCGACGGCGATCCCCGCGATGCCCTGGCGCAGACCCTGCTCACCGGCGAGCTGGCCGAGGCCCTGGGCTTTCATTCCGTCTGGGTGGCCGAGCATCACCACAGCCGCTTCGCCATCGGCAGCGCGCTCATGGTGCTGCTGGCCCAACTGGCGGCGCGCACGCGGCGTATCCGCCTGGGCACGGGCGCCGCGCTCCTGCCCCTGAACGACCCGGTGCGGGTGGCCGAGGACATGGCTGCGCTGGATCTGCTCAGCGGCGGACGCATGGAATTCGGCGTGGCGCGCGGCGGGCCCTTTCCCGCCCAGTACCGGCATGCGGGCGTGGCGTCGGAGGCCGAGGCGCGCGAGCGACTGCTGGAGGCGCTGGCGTTCATCCGCCGTCTGTGGCGCGAGGATGCGGTCGACTTCGAGGGGCGCCACTACCGCAGCCACGGCCTGTCGGTGCATCCGCGTCCGCTGCAGCAGCCGGTGCCCGTGTGGCTGGCCAGCCTGAGCCCCGAGGCGCTGCGCCTTGCGGCGCAGGAGGGTCATGGCCTGATGGCCACGCCCTCGGCCGACCTGGCCAAGGTGGCGGCGGCCATCGCGTCCGAGCGCGGCGCCCGACCGCAGAACTGGCGCTTTGCCATCGCCCGCTTCTTTCACTGCGAGCCGGACCATGACCGGGCCGTCGCGCACGGGCTGGCCGCCGTGCGCGCCTATCCGCAGCTGATGGGCGTGGAGTTTGGGGCGCAGGGCAGGCCGCCGATGTTCCGGCCCGATGCCGACGACGACACCATCCTGGCCAATGCCGTGATCGGCGATCCGGCCCATTGCGCGGCCCGGCTGCGCACGCTGCAGGCGCAGCTGGGGCCGCACCTGCTGCTGCTCAAGCCGGCCGTGCACGCGCCTGCGGCGGCACGCGAGGCCCTGTCGCTCTTCATGCGGGACGTGGCGCTCGCCGTGTGACGTGCTTCACAACGCTGGCGCGTATATTGCACCCTCATCGTTATGTACTGGACTACGTAGCAAATGTCGCAAAGCCCTCCGTCCGCGCTGTCGGATCTGTCGCAAAGCCTCCAGGCCACCGACTGGCACCCGCTGTTCCTGTCGCTCAAGGTGGCGGGCGTGGCGACCGTGCTGGCCCTGGTGGCGGGCACGGCGCTGGGCTGGCTGTTCGCCCGCCGGCGCTTCGCCGGCAGCAGCCTGCTGGAGGCGATCTGCATCCTGCCCCTGGTGCTGCCGCCCACGGTGATCGGCTACGCCATCCTCGTTCTGGCCGGACGGCGCAGCGTGGTGGGCGGCTGGCTGTACGAGTACTTCGGCTACACGATCGTCTTCAACTGGCACGGGGCCGTCGTCGCCTCGGCCGTGGTGGCCCTGCCGCTGGTGCTCAAGTCGGCCAGCGCCGCCTTCGGTGGCGTGGACCGCAGCCTGGAGGCCGCGGCCCGCACGCTGCGCCAGTCGGCCTGGAGCAGCTTCGTGCGTGTGACGCTGCCGCTGGCCTGGCCCGGCATCCTGGCCGGCACGCTGCTGGCCTTTGCCCGCGCGATGGGCGAATTCGGCGCCTCGCTGATGGTGGCGGGCTCCATCCCCGGCAAGACCCAGACCCTGTCCATGGCCATCTACGACGCCGTCCAGGCGGGCGAGGACCGCATGGCGCTGCTGCTGGTGCTGGTCACCTCGGTGCTGTCGGTGGCGCTGCTGGTCGTGTCCAACCGCTTCCTGTCGCTGCGCTGAGCGGCCCCGCACGCCGACCACATCCCCATTCATCGTCTTTGTCGAGTCTGTCGCATCTGTTGAAAAGGAGTCTGACCATGTCCCGTCCCTTGTCCCTGGCCCGCTTTACCCGTCGAGGGCTCGCCGTGCTGGCCCTGGCCGCGCTGCCGGCGCTGGCCGCGGCCCAGCAGCTCACGGTCTCGGCCGCGGCCAGCCTGACCAATGCCTTCAAGGAACTGGGGCCCCGGTTCGAGGCCAGCCATCCGGGCGCGAAGCTGGTCTTCAACTTCGCCGCCTCGGGCACGCTGATCCAGCAGATCGCGCAGGGCGCGCCAGTGGATGTCTTCGCCAGTGCCGACCAGGCCACGGTGACGCAGGGCATCGAGAAGAAACTCTTCGACGCCGACAGCAAGCGGGACTTCGCCCTCAACACCGTGGTGGCCGTGGTACCCGCGCAGGGCGGACCGGCCCTGACCTCGGCCAAGGACCTGACCGGCGCCGCCGTCAAGCGCATCGCCATCGGCAAGACCGCCACCGTGCCGGTGGGCCGCTACACCAAGGAATCGCTGGATGCGGCCGGCCTGTGGACCACGCTGGAGCCCAAGTTCGTCTACGCCGACAGCGTGCGCCAGGTGCTCGACTATGTGGCGCGCGGCGAGGTCGATGCCGGCTTCGTCTACCGCACCGACGCCGCCATCGGCGGCGACAAGGTGAAGATCGCCTTCACCGCCACCGGCCACACGCCGGTGAGCTATCCCATCGTGGTGGTGAGCGAAAGCCGCCAGAAGGCGCTGGCGAAGGCGTTCATCCAGTTCCTGTCGACGCCGCCCGCGATGGAGGTGCTGAACAAGTACGGCTTCGGCCAGCCCTCCTGATGGCGTTGATCGATGTCGACCTGCAACTGGCCGTGAGCGACGGCCAGCGCCGCTTCGCGCTGCACACGTGCTTTCGCAGCCAGGCGCGCATGGTGGCGCTGTACGGCCCCTCGGGCGCGGGCAAGTCGCTCACGCTGCAGGCGGTGGCCGGCCTGCTGCGGCCCGAGCGCGGCCATGTGCGCATCGGCGGGCGCACGCTCTTCGATGCCGAGGCGGGCATCGACCTGCCGACGCAGCAGCGCCGCGTGGGCTACCTGTTCCAGCACTACGCGCTGTTCCCGCACCTGAGCGTGCGGCAGAACATCGGCTTCGGCCTGACCACCTGGTGGCGCCGCCGGCTGGATGCGCGCGCGGCACGGCGTGTGGATGAACTGCTGGCCAGCTTCGGCCTGGAGGCCATGGCCGATGCACGCCCATCGGCGTTGTCCGGCGGCCAGCAGCAGCGCGTGGCCCTGGCCCGCGCCCTGGCCTGCGAGCCCCAGGTGCTGCTGCTCGACGAGCCCTTCGCCGCCCTCAATCCCATGTTGCGCCACGACCTCCGGCAGGAACTGGCCGCCGTCTGCGCCCGCTGGCAACTGCCCGTGCTGATGATCACGCACGACGTCGACGACGTGCTGGCGCTGGCGCAAGAGGCTGTGCTCATCGAGCAGGGCCGCGCCGTGCGGCAGGTGAATGTGGCGCGGGGCACCGGCGTCGAGCTGGAGCTGCTCGGCGCCCCTGCACGCGCGGCCGAGCCGCCGCAGGCCGCCGCCGTACGCCGCCTGCTGGGAGCCTCCCATGCCTGACGCCACGCTGCTGCATGGCGAGCTGCGCCTGGCCGGGCGGCTGGACGCGCGCTTCTTCGCCCTGCTCGAAGCCATCGACAGCACCGGCTCCATCAACCGCGCGGCGCGCACCGCGGGCTACAGCTACAAGGGCGCGTGGCTGCTGCTGGAGACGGCCTCCAACCTGGCCAACGAGCCGCTGCTGGCGCGCGCCACTGGCGGCAAAGGCGGCGGCGGCTCGCAGCTCACGCCGGCTGGCCATTCGCTGCTGGCCGCCTGGCGCGGCCTGCAGAGCGCCCATGCCGACTTCCTGCGCGAGCAGGAAGCCCTGCTCATCCAACAGCCGGCCCTGGCCGGCCTTCTCCGGAGAATCGCCATGAAGACCACCGCCCGCAACCAGTTCGCCGGCACCGTCAGCGCCGTCGAGGCCGGCCCCGTCACCACCCAACTGACCATCGCCCTGGCCGGCGGCCAGGAGATCGTCGCCACCATGACCAGCGCCGCGGCCACGCGGCTGCAGGCGGCCGTGGGCAAGGAGGCGATCGCGCTCGTCAAGTCCTCGGCCGTGGTGCTGGTGACCGACTTCGCCGGCTACCAGCTCTCGGCACGCAACCAGTTCGCCGGCACCGTCTCGCGCGTCGAGCGCGGCGCCGTCTCCTCGCTCGTGGGCCTGACGCTGCCTGGCGGCGCGGTGATCACGGCCAGCGTCACCAACGATGCCATCGATGCCCTCGGCATCGCGGTAGGCCAAGCCGCCACGGCCGTGGTGAAGGCGTATTCGGTGATGGTGGCGATGCGGGCCTGATGGCCGGCGAGGGCTATTGGCCGGCTTCGGTTTGCCCTCCGGCAAATGGATGCTGGCATCCGAGATAACGATAGGTCACATTCTTCGGAGTCCTGTCGGCTCAGGCGGGACCCTTGCCGTCAACCATTGGCAGCGGCCTGGGCGGCGCCGAGCGCCTGACTGGACGGCTGCTGCTACGGCATTCATCTGAACTGTCCGAATGCAACTCATGGCATCTCCGAAACGCACGATCGAACTCCTGGACGAACTTCAGCGCGAAGGCTTCAACGACCAGGCTTTTGGCCTCCTGCATCACTTCCGGGTGACCCGTCAGCAGATGGATACCATCGAAAAGCACAGGAAGTACTGTCTTCAGCGGGAGAGACTGCACGCGGGAGGCACCAATGAAAAGGTCCAGAAGCGGCTGCAGCTTGTGTTGAACGCCTATCGTGCCGGTCCATTTCGCGGTGGCGCGGCCGTCTTCGAGCTTCTTGCGGAGGCAGCCGTCAGGGAAATACCGCTCGACCAATCGGAAGGTGAATGAGCCCGGCGTCCCGGCGTACGCGAACAGCATTCGGCTGCATGCAGCCGCTTGATCGCCTTTGGATTCCCGTTCGGGGGCTCCTGCTGGCCCGTTCCAGGTCAGTGGTGCCTGGAGCGATGTGGGGTCGGTCGGCTATCTGATCACTCATCAATCGCTGAACTTAATCGCCAGATCTGCGGCGCCACTAACCGCTACCACCGCGATGGCGGCGCGCAGCTCCAGGTCTGGCGCGTACTCGGCCGCGAGGCGGCTGGCGCCGATTGACGAGGTTAAGCTCTGCGACTTGCCCGTGATGATCACCTCGTCGGCAATACGGCCCGGGCGCCGCCGAGGCGCTGATAGTCGGAGGCGACGACCGAGAGGCCCTGCCGAAGCCAGCGGGCACGGCTCCGGCCGGTGCTCAGCTCTGCTTTTGGGGCTCGCTCGCCTTGGCGTGCGCGGCCTTGGCCTGCAGCCGGTACTGCGCGATCTCCGACAGTCGCAGCCCCTCGGGCAGCGCCGGCCGGTACTTGCCATTGCCCACGCGCTGGGCGTGGTAGATGCCAGTGTGGCCGGAACTGAGGTAGCTGGCCAGGCAGCCGATGGCCGCCAGCGGGCCGATGGCCGGCCCGAAGAGTTCCACCGCCATCACGATCGTCGCCACCGGCGTGTTGGCCGCGCCCGCGAACACCGCCACGAAGCCGATGCCCGCCAGCATCGACACCGGCATGTGCAGAAGCGGCGCCAGCGCATTGCCCAGCGTGGCGCCGATGTAGAACAGCGGCGTCACCTCGCCGCCCTTGAAGCCGGTGCCCAGCGAGACGATGGTGAAGGCCATCTTGCCCAGGAAGTCCCACGGTGGCAGCGGACCCTCGAAGGCCGCCACGATGGTCGGAATGCCCAGGCCGATGTAGCGGTGCGCGTCCAGTGCCCACACCGCGACCGCCACCACCATGCCGCCCGCGAAGGGGCGCAGCGGCGGGTAGGCGATGCAGCGCCGCACCCAGCCGCCCAGCCGGTGCGTGGCCACGGCGAACGCCCGGCCGACGAGGCCGAAGGCGATGCCCGCCAGCGTGACCGCCAGCACGCTCCACAGCGTCACCGGCGCCACGCTGCCGACCACGTAATGCGTGTGGTGCACACCCCAGGCCTGGCCGACCTGGTCGGCCACGATGGCCGCCACGGTGCACGGAAAGAGCGCGTCGTAGCGCATGCGACCGATGGCCAGCACCTCCAGGCCGAAGAGGGCGCCCGCCAGCGGCGTGCCGAACACCGACGAGAAGCCGGCCGCGATGCCCGCCATCAGCAGGATGCGCCGGTCCTCGTTGTCCAGCCGGAACAGGCGCGTCAGCTGGTCGGCCAGCGCACCGCCCATCTGCACCGCGGTGCCTTCGCGCCCCACCGAGGCGCCGAACAGGTGCGACACCACCGTGCCGCCCAGCACCAGCGGCGCCATGCGCAGCGGCACGGTCTTCTGGGGGTCGTGGATCTCGTCGATGATGAGGTTGTTGCCCGCCTCGACCTGCTTGCCCAGGCGCCAGTAGATCCAGCCCACGGCCGCGCCGGCCAAGGGCAACAGCCAGATGATGGCCGGATGCGTCTCTCGCCATCGCGTGGCGGCGTCCAGTGCGAAGAGGAAAAAGGCGGAGGCCGAGCCGGCCAGCGCGGCCACCAGGCTGGCCAGGGGCAGCCACTTGGCGACCGAGCGCAGCAGGGCGAGCTGCTCGAAGCGGGAATGTCGGGTCATGTCGTCGATGCGAAGGGAAGGGACCTGACCCAGCCGTCGAGTGCGGACGCGAACGCCTACAGCTTCCCGACGAGGTCAGGGGCATGTAGGCATCATCAGCCGCGGCAGGCGCCACGGCGGTTCATGGAGGAATGCCATCTCCAGGGCCGCCGATCATAGCGTTGGGTCGGGCCCGTTGCGCCAATTGAAACAAAGCGTTAATAATTCCTTCGGCTTCATTTCCTGGTGCGCCGCCCACTCCGGGTGCGCCGTGCACCTCACGACCCTCCGCCACCATGTGCCTGTGTCCGTCCGTCCCCCACTGGTCCATCGCCGGGGGACCGGTGCGTCCGGCCGGGTGGCAGGCTCATGGGGGCGGCCGCATCGCATGACGAGCCGCTGGCAGCATTGGTGGCGCTCGTTGACTGGCCGCGCCGACGCGCCCGGCGTGCCCGCGCCCGCCCCGCGCCGCACGGCGACCGCGCCTGCGCCGCTGGCACCCGAGTTCGAATGGCGCGAGGTGGAGGCCGGCCCCGACGCCGCACTCCAGGCCTACGCGCCGCCGCCCACGGGCGGCCTGCCCGAGCAGTTGGCCAGCTTCCAGCTCACCGCCGCCGACGCGCTGCTGGAGGAGCAGGCACGTCGCGTGCGCACGGTGCTGCGCGAGATCCCGCCGCCGCCGCGCGCGTTGCAGCAGCTGGTGTCGCCCGACTTCGTGTCGCGCGCCGGCGCCTCGGAGCTGGCGGCGCTGGTGATGGGCGAGCCGCTGGTGGCCGCCAAGGTGATGGCGGCCGTCAACTCGCCGCTCTACGGCGTACGCCAGCCAGTGGCCAGCGTGAGCCAGGCCATCACCTTCCTGGGGCTGACCACGGTGCGCAACATCTGCCTGCGGCACATGCTGGGCATGTCCTTCAACAGCGGCTCGCCCTTCGGCCGCCGGGTGCTGGACACGCTGGATGCCTCGGGCGGCCTGGCGGGCGCGCTGTGCCTGCGCCTGGCACCGCGCCTGCAGCTGGAGGATCCCGGCGCGCTGGCCACCGGCGTCGTGATCTCCTTCGTGGGCCACCTGGCCGCGACCACCTTCCAGCACGCGAGCCGCGCGCCCGACGACGCGGTGGCGCCCGGCGCGCTGTTGCCGCGCCTGCGGCTTCAGCAGGCCCATTGGGGCGTGTCGGCCGGCGCCCTCGGGCAACTGCTGATGCGCGAATGGAAGCTGCCCGCCCACCTGGCGGCGGATGCCTGGGCGCTCGAATCGGTGCTGGTCACGCCGCTGGAGGCGGCGCCGCCAGCGCGCGCACCCGCTCTGGCCCTCGGCTACCTCTGCGCCCGCATCGGCGAGCGCCTGGCCTGCGGCCAGTTCCTCGGGCCGCAGGAGCTGGACGCCGTGTTCGACAGCGACCCGGACTTCCACCATGTGCGCAGCTACCTGGGCCTGCCGGCGTTGGCGCCTTTGCCCGCCCTGCTGCGGGAAGAGCGGACTCTGGAGGGCCTGCGCGTCTGACGCGCCGACGCCCGCTGCTCAGCCGAAGACGCGCAAGGCGTGCAGCCCGAGGCCGCGGGCCACGCTCGATTCCCGGTCGCCGCGCACCACGCGTGCCCCGGGCACCACCTGGGCGATCCGTTCGGTGAGCGCGCGCAGGCCGGTGGAGCCCCCGGTGAAGTAGAGCGTGCGCACGTCCTGCGCCGTCACGCCGGCCTGGGCCAGCGTCTCGACGGCGGCGTCGGCGATGCGCTGCAGGTCGGCGTCCAGCGCGCCGAGCGCGGTGGCGGCATCCAGCGGCGTGGCCAGGCCGGGCTCGATCAGGTCCAGCCCCAGCGTGGTGGCGCCGCCCTCGGCCACGGCGATCTTGGCGGCCTCGGCGCGCGCCAGCAGCGCGTGGCCCAGGTGGGCCTGCACCACATGCATCAGGCGGGCGTGCAGCCGCGCGTCGGCATAGAAGCTGCGCATGCGCTGCAGCTCGAGCACGCGATTGGTGGCGTAGACGCCATTGATCAGGTGCCAGGTCGCAAGGTCGAAGTACACCGCGTTGGGCACTTCGCGCGGGCGCTCGCCCGGACGGGCCGGGCCCAGCGCCCGGTAGCCGCACAGCGGCAGGATCGCGGCCAGGTCCAGCCGGCGGTCGAAGTCGGTGCCGGCCACGTGCACGCCGTGGTTGGCCAGGATGTCGTCCTTGCGATCGAGGCGCTCGCGCCGCTGCGGCCCCACGCGCACCAGCGAGAAGTCGGAGGTACCGCCGCCGATGTCGGCCACCAGAACGAGCTCTTCCTGCGAGACCGACTGCTCGTGGTCCAGCGCGGCGGCGATGGGCTCGAACTGGAAGTGGACCTCGGCAAAGCCCACCTCGCGCGCCGCGGCCTCCAGCGAGGCCTGGGCCTTGGCGTCGCGCATGGCGTCGTCGTCGACGAAGTGCACCGGCCGGCCGAGCACCACGCGCGTCAGCGGCCCGCTGGCGGCCCGTTCGCCGAGGCGGCGCAGATGTCGCAGGTAGTCGCCGATCACGTCGAGGTAGCGCACCGAGCGGCCTTCGCCCACCTCGGTGGACTGCTCGGCCAGGCCCGAGCCCAGGATGCTCTTCATCGAGCGCATCAGCCGGCCTTCGCGGCCTTCCACATACGCGGCCAGGGCGGCCCGGCCATGCAGCTGGCGCGGCGGCTCGTGGCCTTCGAGGTCTTCCACGTCATAGAAGACGGTGGTCGGCATGGTGGGCCGTTCGTCCTCCACCAGCACCAGCTGCGCGCTGCCGTCGGCCTGGGGCAGGGCGATGGCAGAGTTGGAGGTGCCGAAGTCGATGGCGCAGCAGGACGGAGCGGTCATGGCAGGGGCGGGCAAAGGGCGCGGATTCTAGGGGGTGCGCCTTTTGTTGCCTTGGGTCGTTGGGCTGAGCAAGTGCTGGGCCGGGTGATCGACCGCTGATTCGGGTGATCGACCGGCGCGCCGCTAACCCGGCAGAGGACGCCGGCATGCGCGCTCCCGGTGCACGCTCGCGCTGACCGGCTTGCCTCACCAGGTGGGTGCTCTCCCTCCACCGACGTGCTTGGGACACTGCACGGCGCCGCGAATGGCACCTCCGCACGCACACCGGCACCCTCCGCCTTGACGCTGCGCGCGAGCCCTCCCGGTTTCGGGCCTTGGTCCTTTGGGTCCTTTGGGCTTGGGCTTGGGCTTGGGCTTGGGCTTGGGCTTCGGGTCCTTCAGTCGTTTCGGGCGTTGGGTCGTTGGGGCCCTGGAGGTAATGCCGGCCAGTCAACCCTACCCCGTTCGGGCTGAGCCTGTCGAAGCCTCGCCCCTATGGGCAGCAGGCAGGCGGGTCAGGCATCGCAGTGCACATGCGCCGCGCGCCCCTCTGCCCATCGACCAGCTCAGGGCGAACGGATTTGGGGCCCGGGCGGCCGAACCCGGCCGTTCGGGCGCAGCGTCGAGGCGGAGGGTGCCGGTGTGCGTGCGGAGGTGCCATTCGCGGCGCCGTGCAGTGCAGAAGGCGCGTCGGTGGAGAGCGGGCACCCGCCCGGTGCAGCAAGCAGGTCGGCGCGAGCGTGCACCGGGAGCGCGCATGCCGGTGCCCTCTGCCGGGTTACCGTCCCCATCACTTGCGCATGTAGCGCGCTCGCGACCGACGCAGCCGGACTCAGAGATCCTGCAGCCCCATCGCCGGATCGCTCACCGACGGCGCACCGGTCTCCACGCGGCCCGCAAAGCGCCGGTAGAAGCTCGGATCGGCGCTGCTGGTGACCGCGAAGTCGTACCAGCGGCCGCTGCCCGACAGGTCCCAATGCTGCTCGGCGCTGGCACCCGCGGCCACCGTCGCCGTCCACGGCCCGTCGTTGCGATAGGCCTTGGCGCGGATGGTGAAACTGCACGCACCGCTGCCGCCGTTGAGCATCTTCAGGTACACGTTGCCATTGGCCACGTCGTAGCACACGCGCAGCTCCGGGTTGGCCGCGCCGCCCGCGCGCAGCGCGTTCAGGTCGCCGCGGAAGTGGCGGTGATAACCGTTGGGGCCGAGCACCCACAGGTCGTACAGACCCGCGTTGTCGGTGGCGACGGCCCAGCTGTCCTCCAGCTGCTTGCCCGGCTCCACCATGTAGCGGCGCGGCAGCCGGTCCAGGTTGAGCTTGTCGTAGACGTGGAACACCGCCGCCTGCTTGCCCGTGTTGCTGAAGATCAGCCGCACGGTGCCCGCCGATGCATCCACGCGCGCGCTCGTGTGCAGTTCGTAGGGCAGGGCGCGCGAAGGGCGCATGCCCGTCGCCTGGCGCGGCAGCTGCTGCGTGGTGGGCGGCACGATCTGGGCCAGCGCTTGCTGCTGGGCGCGAAGCTGGTCCGCCTCGGCCTGGGTCTTGCGGCCGGCCAGCGTGGGCAGGGCCTCGTTGTTGGGGTTCGCGAAGTTGAAGGCGCTGGTCAGGTCACCGCACACCGCACGCCGGTAGGCGCTGATGTTGGGCTCCATCACGCCGAAGCGCTGCTCCAGGAAGCGCAGCACCGAGGTGTGGTCGAAGACCTGCGAATTGACCCAGCCGCCGCGGCTCCACGGCGAGATCACGTACATGGGCACGCGGATGCCGGGGCCGTAGACCTTGCCGTCGGGCACCGGCTGGCCGGGCGAGGCCACCGGATGGGTGAAGCGCTCGAAGGCAACGTCGGCCTCGGGCAGCGTCGTCTTGCCCGCAAAGGTGCCGTCGCCATTGGGCGAGGGGGCCGAGGGCGAGGGCACATGGTCGAAGTACCCGTCGTTCTCGTCGAAGTTGACGAAGAGCACCGTCTTGCTCCACACCTCGGGCACGGCGGTGAGCGCGTCCAGCACCTCCTGGATGTACCAGGCGCCCTGCACCGGGCTCGAGGGGCCGGGGTGCTCGGAATAGGTGGCCGGTGCCACGATCCACGACACCTGCGGCAGCTTGCCGTTCTTGATGTCCTGCTTGAAGGTCCCCAGCAGGCCGCCGTCGGGCATGGTGTTGGCGATGCCCTTGTAGAGCGGGTTGCCCGCGTTGTCGCTGGCCGGGTCGTAGGCCGGCGAGGCGGCGTCGTTGCTCACCGGCTTGCCCGAGGCCTCGTTGGCCTTGCGGTACTGCACGAAGCCGGCCAGCGGGTTGTCGGTGAAGTTGTCGGGCATGAACTGGTAGACCATCCAGCTCACCTTGGCCGCTTCCAGCCGCTCGGGATAGGTCTTCCAGTTGTAGCCCTGGGTCGAAGGGCCGATGTCGTCCCACACGTTCACCACCGAGGCCACGTTGGCGCCGGTGGGGCCGTTGGTGCCGGTCCACAGGAACATGCGGTTGGAGTTGGTGCCCGTGTGCATCGCGCAGTGGTAGGCGTCGCAGATGGTGAAGGCATTGGCCAGCGCGAACTGGAAGGGCAGCTCCGCCTCCTTGTAGTAGCTCATGGAGGCCGTGTTCTTGTAGCGCGGCCACTGATACATGCGCCCGCCGTCCCACGCGTTCTGGCCGTCGGTCCAGGAGTGGGGCGTGCCGCTCACGCGCTGGGCGTTGCCCTTGCTGCCGTCCAGGTAGTAGGGCAGCACCGGCTTGCCGTTGGCATCGGACTGCTGCCACACGTTCAGGCCCTTGGGCAGCGGGATGGTGAAGCGGTCGCCGAAGCCGCGCACGCCCATCAGCGTGCCGAAGTAGTTGTCGAAGGAGCGGTTCTCCTGCATCAGGATGACCACGTGCTCGACGTCCTTGATGGTGCCGGTGACGTTGTTGGCCGGAATGGCCAACGCCTTGCGGATGCTGGGCGGAAAGGCCGCCAGCGTGGCGGCGGCGATGCCCGAGGTGGCCGAGGCCTGGAGGAATTTGCGACGGGAATTCATGGTGTGGGTGTCGTCGTGGTTCTGCGTGGGGCGGCGGGCTCAGGGGGCGCAGCGCATGTCGGGCGCCTTGCTGCCGTCGCCGGTGGCGGGCGGCGTGGTGCCGCTGTTGCCGGTGCCGGCACCCGGCGTGCTGCCGCCGACGGCGGGCACGAAGCCGCTGCCGCCACCGCTGCCGCCGCAGGCGGACAGGGCGGCGCAGGTGGCCAGCACGACGAGGCCGGTGCGCAGGGAGAGGAGGGTGTGGGACATGGTGGGTTGCTCGTGGTCGGGGATGGAAGGGAAGAGGTGGGGCGGACGGCTCAACGTTCGGCCAGGCCCATGGCCGGGTCGCTCACCGACGGCGCGCCGGTCTCGACGCGGCCGGCGAAGCGGCGATGGAAGCTGGGGTCGGTGCTGCTGCCGACCTCGAAGTCGTACCAGCGGCCGCTGCCGGCCAGGTCCCAGTGCTGCTCGGCGGTGGCGCCGGGTGCCAGGGTGGCGGTCCAGGGGCCGTCGTCGCGGTAGGCCCTGGCGCGGATCGTCAGCGTGCAGGCGGCGGTGCCGTCGTTGCGCATGCGCAGGTAGACGTTGCCGTTGGCCACGTCGTAGCAGACGCGCAGTTCCGGGCTGGCCGTGCCTGCCGCGCGGCTCGCGTTGAGGTCGCCGCGGAAGTGGCGGTGATAACCGTTGGGGCCGAGCACCCACAGGTCGTACAGGCCCGCGTTGTCGGTGGCGGCGGCCCAGCTGTCGTCCAGCTGCTTGCCGGCCTCCACCATGTAGCGGCGCGGCACGCGGCCGAGGTTGAGCCGGTCGTAGACGTGGAACACCGCCGCCTGCTTGCCGGTGTTGCTGAAGATCAGGCGCACGGTGCCGGCGGCGGCATCCACGCGCGCGCTGGTGTGCAGCTCGTAGGGCAGGGCGCGGGAGGGCCGCGTGCCGGCGGCCTGGCGTGGCAGCTGCGGGTTGGCCGGCGGCACGATCTGTGCCAGCGCCTGCTGCTGCGTGCGCAACTGGTCGGCCTGGTCGCGCGACTTGCGGCCCGACAGCGTGGGCAGTGGCTCGCCATTGGGGTTGACGAAGTTGAAGGCGCTGGTGAGGTCGCCGCAGACGGCACGGCGGAAGGGACCGATGTTGGGCTCCGCCACGCCGAAGCGCTGTTCCAGGAAGCGCAGCACCGAGGTGTGGTCGAAGACCTGCGAATTGACCCAGCCGCCACGGCTCCAGGGCGAGATCACGTACATGGGCACGCGCGGGCCGGGGCCGTACACGCGGCCGTCGGGCTTGGGCTGGCCGGTGCTGCCCTCGGGCGCGGCATGGGTGAAGTACTCGGCGGCGAGCGCCGAGTCGGGCAGCGTGGTCTTGCCGGCGTAGCTGCCGTCGCCATTGGGCGAGGGCGCCGACGGCGAGGGCACATGGTCGAAGTAGCCGTCGTTCTCGTCGAAGTTCACCAGCAGCACCGTCTTGCTCCAGACCTCGGGCACGGCGGTGAGCGCGTCCAGGATCTCCTGGATGAACCAGGCACCCTGCACCGGGCTCGACGGGCCGGGGTGCTCGCAGTAGATGGAGGGCGCGTTGATCCACGACACCTGCGGCAGCCGGCCCTCGCGCACGTCGCGGCGGAAGGCGTCGAGGTAGTCCTCGGGCTTGCTGCCCGGCAGCGTGTTGGCGATGCCCTTGTAGAGCGGGTTGCCGGCGTTGTCGGTGGCCGGGTCGTAGGCGCGGTAGGGCGTGGCCTGGCCGCTGTTGGAGTAGGGCTGGTTGGGCGCGCCGCCGCTGCTCACGGGGTAGGGCGAGGCCAGGTTGGCCCGACGGAACTGGCGGAAGGCGCCCAGCATGTTGTCGCCCCATTCGTCGGGCATGTTCTGGTACGAGATCCAGCTGACCTTGGCGTCCTCCAGCCGCTCGGCATAGGTCTTCCAGGTGTAGCCGGTGGTGACGGCCGATGCCCGGCCGTCGAGCCAGTCCCACTCGTTGCGCACGAAGGCCACGTTCTGCGCCGTCGGGCCGTTGGTGCCGGTGAGGTGGAAGGCGCGGTTGGCATCCGTGCCCGTGTGCATCGCGCAGTGGTAGGCGTCGCACAGCGTGAAGGCATTGGCCAGCGCGAACTGGAAGGGCACCTCGGCTTCCTGGTGGTAGCCCATGGCCTTGGTGGTCTTGTAGCGCGGCCATTGCGCCAGGCGGCCGTTGTCCCAGGCCTTCTGGCTGTCGTCCCAGTCGTGGGGCGTGCCGCCGTCGCGCTGGGCGTTGCCCTTGCTGCTGTCCAGGTGGAAGGGCAGGATGACCTTGCCGTTGCCGTCGCTCTGCTGCCAGACGTTCAGGCCGCCCGGCAGCGGCACGGTGAAGCGGTCGCCAAAGCCGCGCACGCCGGGCAGCGTGCCGAAGTAGTGGTCGAAGGAGCGGTTCTCCTGCATCAGGATGACCACGTGCTCGACGTCCTTGATGGTGCCGGTGACGTTGTTGGCCGGGATGGCCAGCGCACGGCGGATGCTGGGCGGAAAGGCGGCCAGGGCGGCGGCGGCACCGGCCGTGGTGGCCGAGGCGCGCAGGAAATTGCGGCGGGTGTTCATGGGGGCGGCTCCTTCAGCGCGGCAGGGTGGACAGCGGCTGCGCCGCCTTGAACATGCTGGCGATCTCGTCGGCCGTGAGGGCCCGGCGCCAGATGGCGACGTCGTCGAAGTCCATGGCGCCGCGCGGCGAGCTGGTCTCGCGCTGGTAGTACAGGCCGGTGCCGTCCTCGTTGAGGCCGATGCCGTTCTTGAGGCCGCCGAGCTGGGCGACGAGGGTGCTGGTGAGCGTGGCGCTGCCGGTCTGCGTGCCCAGGGCCGGGTCGAGCACGTAGCCGGTCATCCTGAGGTTGGCCTTGTCGATGACCACCGCCACATAGGCCCACTGGCCGGCGCTGAGCTTGTAGCCATTGCTGTCGGCACGGCTGCCGCCGGCACCGACGTTGAAGCGGATCTCGCAGCCGCCGAACAGGCCGATGGCCAGGCCCGCGTTGGCGCCCGTGGTGTAGTTCTTGTTGCCGATCACCGTACCGCCGTTGCTCACGCCCTGGCTGCAGCTGGCGTCGGTGCGCAGCCAGAAGCCGAGGGTGTAGGCCGTGACGCTGCTGTCGGTGGCCACGTCGGTGCCCTGCAGCAGGCGGTAGCCCGACATGCCGCTGGCGTTCCTGATGGTGCTGTCCACGCGCAGCGCCTTGCCCTTGTACGGCGCGACGAAGGGGTCGTCGCTCACCAGCGAGCCGGCGGCGGCGTCCGACGCCCAGGGCGCCATCGTCGAGGCGCCGATCGCATCGATGGTGGGCAGCGCATTGAGCGGGTAGTACGCGGCCAGGCCCTGCACCAGCGTGGTCGCGAGCAGCGCGGGCTTGACGTAGGCGATCTGCGCCTGCACGCCAGTGGCCGAGTCGCCGGCCACCACGGTATAGCGGTAGGCATAGAGCCCGTCCGCGGCGGCCTGGATGTTGTCGGTGTAGCGGGTACTGGCGGCGGGCAGGGTGGCGATCAGCGTGCCGTCGCGGTACACCTTCACCGGCACCTGCGTGTTGCCGGCCATCGTCCAGCCGAGCACCAGGCTGGCCTTGTCGGCGCCGGCCACGGCGCGCAGCTGGCGCACGGCGGTGCCGGCCTGCAGCGCGATGCCGTCGTAGCTGCGCTGCTCCAGCGCGGGCAGCATGCCCAGGTGTTGCAGCACGGTGGGCGCGAGGTCGGTGGCCGCCACGGCCTGCAGCAGGGTGGCGATGTCGGCCGGCGGCGCATCGTTGACCGCGGGCAGCGAGGGCAGGGCCTTGTTGCTGGCGACGAAGCTGGTCTTGTCGTCCAGCGACTGGCTGCCGGTGGTGCTGCCGAAGGCATCCAGGCCATGGTCGGCGGTCAGCAGCACGAGCCAGTCTTCCTTCGGGTCGTTGGCCTGGCGGTGGGCGATGGTGTCCAGCAGCTGCTGCACGGCGGCGGCCGTGGCGGTGACGCTGGCGCGGTAGCCGGCGCTGCCCAGGCCGTCGGTGGCGGCGCGGGCGGGCGCGCCGTACTCGGCCACTGTGAGGTCGATGCCGGCCTCGATGAGCTGGCGCGTGCGGGTGGTGACGCAGCCGTCGTCGCCGTTGCAGTCCACGCGCCGGTCGATGGCGGCCGCCACGGCGGGGTCGGCGCTCAGGCTGGCGGCGACCGTGCTGCTGGTGACCACGCCGCTCTGAAGGGCGAAGGGCTGCGTGCGCTGGCGCAGCTGGGCCAGCAGCGTGGGCGTACGCGCGGTGTCGATGCGCTGGTCGGCGCTGTCGAAGGCGACGCCGTGGCGCGCCCAGGTGCCGGTCAGCAGCGTGGCGAAGGCCGGGCCGGTGGTGGTGGGCTGGGCGCTGGGCGTGCCGGCGATGCCGCCTGTCCAGGCCGGGGCGGCGCGCAGGCTGGTCAGCGCACCGGCCGCCTGCGCCTGACGCAGTGCGGCGTACGTCATGCCGTCGACTTGCACCAGCAGCACCTTCGGGCCGCTGCGGCCGGCATTGGTGCCGGGCGTGGCGGGCGGCGTGCTGCTGCCCGTGGTGGTCGGTGGGGTGGCCGTGGTGCTGCTGCCGGCAGCGGCAGCAGTCAGGGCGAGGTTGCTGTTGCCGCTACCCCCGCCGCAGGCGGCGAGCGAGAGGGCGGTGGCCAGGCCCAGGAGGCCCGCCTTCCAGGCGGGCGCGGGTCGGGAGGACAGGTGCATACGTGGCATGCCGGTTCTTTCTTCGAACGGTCGAATGGACGCGCGGCCCTGCAAGGCCGGCGCGTGTGCTTTCCCCCATCTGCCGTGGCCTGCCTCCCGCCCGAGGAGGCAGGAGGAAATTCACAACAAATGACTCAAATGCACAATTTGCCAACAGTCCGTGTCAGTGCCGTGACCTGAGGCCCAGTCGCAGGTGCGATCTCTGCAGCCCGGTCGGGCTGAACTTGTCGAAGCCGGGGCACGGCGCTTCGACAGGCTCGGCCCGAACGGTGGGAGGGAGCTCGGCGCGAACGGAGGAAAGGGGCTCGGCGCGCACGGGGGAAGGACGTTCAGCGCGACCGGTCCAGCGACCACGTCGCAGGCGGTGGCCGTGCCCGCCGGCTCGCACAGGGCCGGTTCAGGTGCACGCCGCTACGATGCCGGCGCGGCCTCCCGCCGTGCCGGCCCCGACGGCGCCTGGCGCCGGGCGGCACCCGCTTCCCCGATCCTTCTGCTGCGACCTTCATGCTTCAACAAGCGCGCATCCACCGAATCCGCACCCTGCTCGGCACCCAGGGCGCCGTGAGCACCGACCGCCTGGTGCAGGAGCTGGGCGTTTCGCGCGAGACGGTGCGGCGCGACCTGCAGACGCTGGAGGCCGAAGGCGCGCTGCGCCGCGTGCATGGCGGTGGCGTGGGCGTGGAGGAAAGTGGTCGCGAGGCGCCGCTGGCCGTGCGCCAGGCCACGCGGGCGCGGGAGAAGAAGGCCATCGCCCGGGCCGCCGCCCGCCTGCTGCGGCCGGGGCAGACGCTGCTGGTCGATGCCGGCACCACCACCGCGCTGCTGGCGCAGGAACTGGCCGGCCTGAGCGGCCTGACCATCGTGACCAATGGGCTGGAAGTGGCGCGGCACCTCACGCGCGACGACAAAAGCCGCCGTGCCAACGAGGTGATCCTGCTGGGCGGCCAGCTGTTGACCGAGGTTCCCGCCACCTGCGGCGCGCAGACGGTGGCGGAGATCCAGCGCTACCGCGCCGATGTGGCGCTGCTCTCACCGGTGGGCATCTGTGCCGAGCAGGGCGCCAGCAGCTTCGAGCGGCCCGAGGCCGAGGTGGCGCGCGCCATGGTGGCCGCCGCGCGCCGCTGCATCGTGCTGGCCGACCACAGCAAGATCGGCCAGCGCAGCCGCATCGCCTATGCGCCCATCGGCAGCGTGCACACGCTGGTCACCGATGCGCGGGCCCGCCAGCGGACCGGGATGGCTGCGCTGATGAACTCGACCTGCGAGGTGGTGTTCGCCTGAACCCGGCAAGAGGTACTGGCGCCAAGGTCCGTCTTCCACGGCGCTTCAGGCAAGACGTCCGAATTCAGACCGGCCGCGGCTGACGGCGCCAGCCGCCTTCCAGCAAAGAAAACAGGGCCATGCCCGCCACCATGGCTGCCACGAAGAGCCAGGCTTCGCGGTAGCCCGCGGCGGCACTGACCAGCGCCGGCCCGGGACAGAAGCCCGCCAGGCCCCAGCCTGCGCCGAAGACCAGGCTGCCCACCACCAGCCGGCGGTCGATGTGCGTGGCCTTGGGCAGTTGCATGGCCGCGCCCAGCAGGCCATGGCTGCGGCGACGCGCCAGCGCGAAGGCCGGCGCGGCCACGGCGATGGCGCCACCCATGACGAAGGCGAGCGACGGGTCCCAGGTGCCGGCCAGGTCCAGGAAGCCCAGCACCTTGGCCGGGTCGGCCATGCCGGAGAACAGCAGGCCGAGGCCGAAGATGAGGCCGGAGAGAAAGGCGGTCAATGCAGGCATGGCGGGTTCATCCGATCAGGTGGTGAAGCAGGAAGACCGTGGCAAAGCCGGCGGCCATGAAGGCGAGCGTGGCGGCCAGCGAGCGCACCGAGCCGCGAGAGAGCCCGCACACGCCATGGCCACTGGTGCAACCGCTCGCGTAGCGGGTGCCGATCCCCACCAGCAGGCCTGCCGCGATCAGCAGGCCCGGGCTGGCTGCGATGTGCGCATCCGGCAGCGCGGCGCCGATCCGCCAGACCATGGGCGCGGCGAGCAGCCCGACGAGGAAGGCCAGCCGCCAGGGGCGTTCGCCCGCGGGGCTGCGGCCCACCAGCGTGCCCAGGATGCCGCTGATGCCGGCGATGCGGCCATTGGCCAGCACCAGCAGGGCGGCGGCGAGGCCGATGAGGGCGCCGCCGGCGAGCGAGCGCCAGGGGGTGAAGTGCAGCCAGTCGAGGGTCATGGGAAGGGTCCTGGATGAAAAAGAAAAGACGCCTCACTGCGGCGCACAGAAGCTGGCATGCAGCGCCTGCATCAGCCGCAGCACCTCGGTGCTGGCCAGCGCGTAATAGATGAACTTGCCCTCGCGCCGTGTCGCCACCAGGCCTTCTTCGCGCAGTACGCCCAGCTGCTGCGACAGGCTGGGCTGCACGATCCCGGTGGCGGCCTGCAGTTCGCCGACGTTGCGCTCGCCTTCGGCCAGCATGCACAGCAGCAGCAGCCTGTCTTCGTTGGCCATGGCCTTGAGCAGGGCACAGGCGCGGCCGGCGGAGGCGCGCAGTTGGGCCAGTGCGGCGGGGCCAGGGGCGGCGTCGTGATGCAGGTCGGTGGAAGCAGAAGGCGTGGTGGCGGTGGGCATGGCCAACAGTTTATTGAAAAACAAACTATCTTTCAATAAACTGTTGGCCAGTCCTTTCCGCATCCCCTGATTTCCAGGAGCCACCGATGACCGACCAGCCTGTCGCCGCCCGGGTCCAACCCTTCTTCGACCCGGCCACCTTCACCATCAGCTACGTGCTCTTCGAGCGCGAGGGCGGGGCCTGTGCCATCGTCGATTCGGTGCTGGACTACGACCCCAAGTCCGGCCGCACCGCCACGCATTCGGCCGACCGCCTGATCGACTTCGTCCGCGCCAACGGCCTCACGGTGCAGTGGCTGCTGGAGACGCATGCGCATGCCGACCACCTCTCGGCCGCGCCGTATCTGAAGAAGGCGCTGGGCGGCACCATCGCCATCGGCTCGGCCATCCGCACGGTGCAGGGCGTGTTCAAGAAGGTGTTCAACCTGGAGCCGGGCTTCGCGCTCGATGGCTCGCAGTTCGGCCACCTGTTCGAGCCCGACGAGCTCTTCCACGTCGGCGCGTTGCGGTTGCGCGCCATGCACGTGCCCGGCCACACGCCGGCCGACATGGCCTATGTGCTGGAGGACGAAGCCGGCACCGCGCAGCTGGCCTTGGTGGGCGACACGCTCTTCATGCCCGACGTGGGAAGCGCGCGCTGCGACTTCCCCGGCGGCGATGCGCACCAGCTCTACCGCTCGGTGGAACGCCTGCTGGCGCTGCCGCCGGCCACGCGCCTCTTCATGTGCCACGACTACCCGCCCGAGGGCCGCGCGCCGGCCTGGGAGACCACGGTGGCCGAGCAGCGCCGCGCCAACATCCACCTGCACGCGGGCGTGGACGAGGCCGGCTTCGTCGCCATGCGGCAGGCGCGCGACGCCACGCTGGCCATGCCGGTGCTGATCCTGCCGGCCATCCAGGTCAACATCCGTGCCGGGGCGCTGCCGCCGGCCGAGGCCAACGGCGTGCGCTACCTCAAGATTCCGGTGGACGTGCTGTAGCCGCCGGGTGGTCGTGGCCTTCGGCGGTGTCGTCCGGCGAGGCCGGCCGGCCTCGCCGGAACAGCCGCTTGAGCCACTGCTCCAGATCGTCCACATAGGTGAAGGTGGCCGGGATCACGAGCAGGCTCAGCACCGTGGACGTGACCAGCCCGCCGATCACCGCCACCGCCATCGGCGAGCGGAAGCTCATGTCCGCCTCGCCCCAGGCCAGGGCGATGGGCATCATGCCGGCGCCCATGGCGAGCGTGGTCATGATGATCGGCCGGGCCCGCTTGTGGCAGGCGTCGAGCAGCGCGTCCCAGCGGCTCATGGGCGCGACGGCCGGCCGGCCGTCGCTGCCGTCGTGCCCGCGCCGGGCCACGATGGCGTACTCCACCAGCAGGATCGAGTTCTTGGTGGCGATGCCCATCAGCATCACCAGTCCGATCAGCGAGGGCATCGAGAAGCTCTTGCCTGCGAGCAGCAGCGCCACGAAGGCACCGCCCAGCGACAGCGGCAGCGCCGCCAGGATGGTGGCCGGCTGCAGAAAATCCTTGAACAGCAGCACCAGCACGATGTAGATGCACAGCACGCCGGTCAGCATGGCCAGGCCGAAACTGCTGAACAGCTCGCCCATCATCTCGGCGTCGCCGACGTCGATGGTGCGCACGCTGGGCGGCAGGCCCTGGATGGCGGGCAGGGCTCGGATGGCCTCGGCCACCTCGCCCAGGCCGCGTTCGCCCAGTTCGATCTCGAAGTTGACGTTGCGCGCGCGGTCGTAGCGGCTGATGACGGCCGGGCCTCCAGCTGCCTCCAGCGTGGCCACCTCGCCCAGCCGCACCGGGCCGCGGGTGCCGGGGACGGTCAGCCGCTCCAGCGTCGACAGGTTTTCGCGCGCACTGTCGGCCAGCCGCACCACGATCGGCACCTGCCGCTGCGCCAGGTTGAGCTTGGGCAGGTACTGCTCGTAGTCGCCCACCGTGGCCACGCGTAGCGTCTCGGCGATGTCGCTGCTGGTCACGCCCAGGTCGGCGGCGCGGGCGAAGTCCGGCCGCACCGCGATCTCGGGCCGTACCAGGCTCGCATTGGAGCCGACGTTGCCCACGCCGAGGATGGTGCGCAGGTCGCGCTCCACGTCGCGCGAGGCCGTGGCCAGCGCCTGCGGGTCCTCGCTGGACAGCGCCAGGATGTACTTGTCGTTGGAGCCGCCCAGGCCCACCTTGACGCGCACGCCCGGCACCTCGGCCATCACCTGGCGCAGCTCGCGCTCGATCACCTGCTTGACCGGACGCTCGCCGCGCGGCGCGAGGCGCAGCGTCATGGTGGCCTTGCGCGGGTCGCTGCCTGCGCCGCCGGACATCGGGTCGGCGCCCGCGGCCCCGCCGCCGATGGCCACATAGATGCTCTCGATGTGGCCCACCTTGCGGATGCGCTCGCTGGCCGCCTCGACCGCGCGGCGCGTGTCGGCCAGCTTGCTGCCGGGCGGCAGCTCGAGCGTGACCTGGGTCTGCACGTTGTTGTCCGGCGGGATGAAGCCAGAAGGCAGCAGCGGGATGAGTGCCAGCGAGCCGACGAAGAACACCAGCGCGCCCAGCAGCGTGAGCCCGCGGTGGCGCAGGCACCAGGCCGAGGCGCGCATATAACTGCGCATCCAGCCCGGCTCCTTGTCGTGGCCCACCAGCGGCTTGAGGATGTAGGCCGCCATCATGGGCGTGAGCAGCCGCGCCACCACCAGCGAGGCGAACACGGCCAGCGCCGCCGTCCAGCCGAACTGTTTGAAGAAGCGGCCCGGAATGCCGCTCATGAAGGCCGTGGGCAGGAACACCGCGATCAGCGTGAAGGTGGTGGCGATCACCGCCAGGCCGATCTCGTCGGCCGCCTCCATGGCCGCCTGGTACGGACTCTTGCCCATGCGCAGGTGGCGCACGATGTTCTCGACCTCCACGATGGCGTCGTCCACCAGGATGCCCACCACCAGCGACAGCGCCAGCAGCGTGATGATGTTGATCGAGAAGCCCAGCAGGTACATGCCGATGAAGGCCGGGATGACCGACAGCGGCAGCGCCACGGCCGAGACGATGGTCGCCCGCCAGTCGCGCAAAAAGAGCCACACCACCACCACCGCCAGCAGGGCGCCTTCGTAGAGCAGCCGCATCGAGCTGTCGTACTCGCCCTTGGCGATGTCCACGAAGTCGAAGGTGCGCTGCAGCGTGAGGTGCGGGTAGTCGGCCTTGAGCTGGTCCAGTGCCTTTTCCACGCCGTCGCCTACCTCCACCTCGCTGGCGCCGCGGCTGCGCGAGATCTCGAAGCCGATCACCGGCTTGCCGTCCAGCAGGGCCAGCGCGCGCGGCTCGGCCACGGTGTCGGTGACGGTGGCGACCTCGTCCACGCGCGCATGGCGTCCGTTGCCCAGCGGGATCTGCATGGCCGCCACCTCGGCGGCGGTCTTGGCGGTGGCCAGGGTGCGCAGCGGCTGCTCGGCGCCGCCCAGCTCGGCCCGGCCGCCGGCGCTTTCCATCTGCACCTGGCGCAGCGTGCGCGAGACCGTGGCTGCGGTGATGCCCAGCGACTGCATGCGCGCCGGATCGAGCGCGACGCGCACCTCGCGCGTGACGCCGCCCACGCGGGTGATGGCGCCCACGCCGGGCACGGCCAGCATGCGGCGCGACAGCGTGTCGTCGACGAACCACGACAACTGCTCGTCGTCCCAGTTGGCGGAGGCGATGGCATAGGCCTGCACCGGCTGCGAGGACAGCTCCAGCTTGGCCACGATGGGGTCGCGCAGATCGGCCGGCAGGTCGGCGCGCACGCGGCTCACGGCCGAGCGCACGTCGTCCACGGCTTCCTGCACGGGCTTCTCCAGCTCGAACTCGGTGGCGATGGTGGCCTGCCCATCGACCAGCGTGGAGGTGATGTGCTTGACGCCCTGGATGGTGGCGATCGAGTTCTCGATCTTGCGCGCCACATCGCTTTCGAGCTGCCCCGGCGCGGCGCCGGGCAGGGCGGCGGTGACGACCACCACCGGCAGGTCCATGTCCGGGAAGTTCTGCACCTTCATGGACTTGAAGGACAGCAGCCCTGCCAGCGTCAGCAGGACGAAGAGCATCGCCGCCGGAATGGGGTTGCGGATCGACCAGGCGGAAAGGTTCATGCGCGTGGCTCCTGCGTCACTGCTTGGGCGCCGGCGCGGCCGCTGCCGGCGCGGGCTGGCCCTGCACCTGCACCACGTCGCCGTCGTTGAGGAAGGCCGCGCCGCGCTCGACCAGCTTCATGTCGGGCTTGACACCCTCGGCGATGGCGATGCGGTCGCCCGCGCGCTGGCCGGTCGTCACGCGGCGCATGGCCACCTTGCCGTCGGCGCCCACCTCGAACACGCTGGCGAAGCCGTCGCGCACCACCACGGCCGACTGCGGCACGGTGAGCTGCTCGATGCGGCCGAGCATGAATTCGCCGCGCGCATACATGCCGGCGCGCACATCGCCGTTGGCCGGCAGGTCGACATAGACCAGCGCATTGCGCGTCTGCGGGTCGACGGTGGGCGCGAGGGCGCGCACCGTGCCCTCGACCGTGACGCCGCTGGCCGCCGTCACGCGCGCCTTCTGGCCCACGCGCACCTTGGGCAGTTCGTTGGAGGCGACCTCGGCCCGCCATTCGAGCCGGCCGCGCCGCACCAGGCGGAACAGCTCGGCGCCCGAGCCCAGGACGGCGCCCACGGTGGCCGTGCGCGAGGAGATGACGCCGTCGTCCGGTGCCAGCACCTGCGTGTTGCGCTGGCGCACCTGCTGCGCCTGCAGCGCGGCGCGGGCGGCCTCGACGCGGGCCTTGGCGGTCTGGCCGGTGGTGAGGTACTGGTTGATCTGGGCCTGGCTCAGCGCGCCGGTGGCCGACAGCGTCCGTGCGCGCTCGGCATTGGCGGCGGCATCGGCCGCGGCGGCCTCGGCCTCGGCCAGGCTGGCGCGGGCCTGGGCGACCTCGGCCTGCACCGTGTCGCCCGAGAAGGTGGCCAGCACCTGGCCCTTCTTCACCACATCGCCCACGTTCACCCGCACGTCGGCCAGGCGCAGGCCGGCCGATTCGGAGCCGATGATGGCCTCCTGCCAGGCGGCGATGTTGCCGTTGGCCGGCAGGCCGGCCACCAGGTCGGCGGGCTGCGGCTGTACCACCGTGACGGTGAGGGCAGGGCGGGCGATGGCGGCGGGCTTGTCGGCCTTCTTGGCCTCGCCCTCCGCGGGCTTGCCGCGCAGCAGGAAGAAGGCGGCCACGGCCAGGAGGGCCACGACCAGGATCGCGATGAGGAGCGGGCGTCGGGAGCGTTGCATGGTGATCTTTCCGGGCGCGAGGCGGGTTCAGGGACGTGGCGTCGCGGTGGCGCCGGTCGTGGTCGGGAGGGCCGTCGAAGCGGCCTGGGCGTCTGGGGCGGCGACGGCGGCGTTCGACCTGCCGGCAGCGGTGGCCGAAGCGGTGGCTGCGGTGTCTGCATCGGGCCGTTGCCAGCCGCCACCCACCGCGCGGTAGAGCGCGACCCAGGCTTCGTTGCTTTCGCGCTGCAGCGAGACGCGCGCGGTCTGCGCAGCGAACAGCGTGCGGCGGGCATCCTCCAGCTCGAACAGGCTGGCCAGGCCGGTCTGGTAGCGCGACTGCGCGGCGTCGAGGTTGGCCTGGTAGCCGCGCACGGCGGTGTCGGCATCGGCGGCGCGCTGGCGGGTGCTGTCGAGATTGGTCAACGCCTCTTCCACCTCGCGCACGGCCTGGCGCACGCTGGCGCGGTACTGCACCACGGCCTCGTCGTAGCGGGCGCGGGCCGACTCGGCATTGGCGGCCGACACGCCGCCGTCGAACAGCGGTACCGACAGCGCCACCGGGCCCACGCTCCAGGTGTCGACCGAGGCGCGGAAGCCCTGGCTGCGCAGCTGCAGCCGGCCCACGCTGCCGCTGAGCGTCAGGCGCGGATAGCGCTGGGCCTGGGCGGCGCCGGCATCGGCGCTGGCCGCCGCCACGGCGCGCTCGGCGGCGAACAGGTCGGGGCGCTGCAACAGGGTCTGGGCCGGCACGGCGTCCACGGCGGGCGGCGTGGGCAGGGCGGTGATGGCGGACTGGGCATCGAGTCGCCGGTCGATGTCCTCCGCCGGCAGGCCGGTCAGTGCGACCAGCCCGTGGCGCAGCACGCGGCACTGGGCGCGCTGCTGCGTGAGCCGGGCGGAGGCATCGGCCGCGCTGGCGCGGGCCAGGGCCGCATCGGCCGGCGCGGTGAAGCCGGCGTCGGCCGAGAGGCCCGTGAGGCGGGCTGTCTCGGTCCGCGAGCGGGTGTCGGCCTCGGCCACGGCGAGCTGGCGGGCGCAGGCGCGTTCGGCGAAGTAGGCATTGGCCGTCTCGGCCGCCACGGCGATGCGGGCGTCGTGCCAGCGGGCTTCGCCGGCATCCAGGCGGGCGATGGCCGCGTCGCGGCTGGCGCGCAGGCCGCCGAAAAGGTCGATCTCCCAGCTGGGTTGCAACGTGGCCTGCAGCACGGTCGCCGGCGGCACGCTGGTGCTGCCGGTCCCGGTGGTTGTGGTGCTGCCCGTGCTGGTGCCGCCAAGCGGCGAGGCACTGCGCGTGGCCGACAGGTTGCCGTCCAGCCGGGGCGCCAGGGCCGCGCCGGCCTGGGTGCGGGCGCCGCGGGCCTCGGTGACGCGTGCGGCGGCGCTGGCGACGTTGGGGCTGGCCGCCTGGGCGGCCTCGATCAGGTTGGCCAGCAGCGGATCGCCGGCCTGGCGCCACCAGTGGGCGAGGTCTGCCGTCGAGCCGTGGTGGGGCAGGGCGTCGGCCGGCACCGGGCTGCGCCACTGGGCGGGCGCAGGCGCCTGCACGGCGGCCGGCGGGCGGGTCACGCCGCAGGCGGCCAGGGCCAGCGCGAGCGGCAGCGCGGCCAGCAGGCGGCCGGGCACTGGACGACGCGGTGCGGTTGTCGGTGTCATGCGGAAGGTTCCTCGGAAGCGTCGGCCGCGCGGCGGCTGCGTTCGTCCGCCACCATGGCCAGGGCCAGGGCGGTCAGTCGTTCGGCCCACTGGTCCACGGCGCGGGTGGTGCGCAGCAGGCCGGGGCGGATCGCGTCGATGAAGTCGCGCGTCACGTAGGGTTGCATGGCCAGCCCGGTGATGGTGAAGGCCAGCCGGTGGATGTCGTCGTCCACCCGGGCATCCAGGTGGCGGGCCAGCAGCCGCACCATGGCCTGGTGGGGGGCCTTGATGTCGCGCTCGACCTCGGTGGCCCACTGGCTGCTGGGCTCCAGCATCTCGCGCAGGTGAAGCCGCATGCACTGGCGCACCGGCTCGCCCAGTTTGAGTGGCGCCAGGTAAGCGCCCATGAACACGGCCAGCGCCTCGCCGAGCGACAGGCCGGGCGCGGACCACAGGGCCGTGGTCTCCTCGGCCGTGCCGCCCAGGGGCTCGGTGAAGCAGGCGGCATACAGCCCGGCCTTATCGCCGAAGTAGTAGCTGATGGCGCCGATGTTCATGTCGGCGGCCGCGGCGATGGCGCGCGTGGAGGTCTTGGCGAAGCCCTGGTCGGCGAACAGGGCGAGCGCGGCCAGCAGCAGGCGCTGGCGGGCCTCGGCCCCGTCGCCCCGGGCCGGCTTGGGCGTGGCGGTGGTCATGCGGGTGCGGATTAGAGCATGAGAATCAAACGAATGATTAAAGTCGTCGCCGCGGTCGCGCCTTTGTCCGACGCCACGCTAGGATCGCCCGCATGCAAGACATCAAGTGTCCCCACTGCGGCAAGGCCTTCAAGATCGACGAGTCCGGCTATGCGGACATCCTCAAGCAGGTGCGCGACAGCGACTTCGACCGCCAGCTGCACGAGCGGTTGGAACTGGCCGAGCAGGACAAGCGCAGTGCGGTCGAGCTGGCGCGGGCCCAGCTCGCCAGCGAGCTGGAGAAGAAGGCATCGGCCCGGGAGGCCGAGATCCTCGCGCTCAAGGCGAAGCTCGACGCCGGCGAGGTGGCGCGGCGGCTGGCGGTGAACGAGGCGCTGGGCAGCATCGAGCGCGAGCGCGACCAGCTGGCGCACGAACTGGCCCAGGCCCGGCAGGAGCGCGAGTCCGCGGCCCGCCTGGCCGAGGCGCGGCTCGCGAGCGAAGTACAGAAGGCGGCGGCGGCCAAGGACGCCGAGATCCAGGCGCTCAAGTCCCGCCTCGACGCCGGCGACATGGCCCAGCAACTGGCCGTCACGCAGGCCGTCGGCGCGGTCGAGAAGGAGCGCGACGCCCTGCGCAACAACCTGGAGCGTGTCGCGCTGGAGAAGCAGGTGGCCGAGCAGATGCTCAAGGACAAGTACGAGACCCAGATCCGCGACCGCGACGACGCCATCGAGCGCCTGCGCGACATGAAGGCGCGGCTGTCCACCAAGATGGTGGGCGAGACGCTGGAGCAGCACTGCGAGACCGAGTTCAACCGCATCCGCGCGACGGCCTTTCCGCGCGCCTACTTCGAGAAGGACAACGACGCCCGCACCGGCAGCAAGGGCGACTACATCTTCCGCGACCTCGACGAGGACGGCATCGAAATCGTCTCGATCATGTTCGAGATGAAGAACGAGAGCGACGCCACCGCCACGCGCAAGAAGAACGAAGACTTCTTCCGCGAGCTGGACAAGGACCGAACCGAGAAGGGCTGCGAATACGCGGTGCTGGTGTCGCTGCTGGAGCCCGAGAGCGAGCTCTACAACACCGGCATCGTCGACGTGTTCCACCGCTATCCCAAGATGTACGTGGTGCGGCCGCAGTTCTTCATTCCCATGGTGACGCTGCTGCGCAATGCGGCCACCAAGGCGCTGGCCTACAAGTCGGAACTGGCGCTGGTCAAGGCGCAGAACCTGGACATCACCCGCTTCGAGACCCAGCTGGACGACTTCAAGACCGCCTTCGGTCGCAACTGGCGCCTGGCCTCCGATGGCTTTGAGGAGGCCGTCAAGCGCATCGACGAGGCGATCAAGGACCTGGAGAAGACCAAGGACGCGCTCTACAAGTCGGCCAACAACCTGCGCCTGGCCAACGACAAGGCCGAGGACCTGACGATCAAGAAGCTCACGCGCGGCAACCCGACCATGGCGGCCAAGTTCGCCGAGCTGAAGGACGCGGGCGGTACCGAAGACTGAACGCCCGCGCCGCTACGATCGCGCGCCATGTCTGCCGCTCCCTCCGACCCCACGCTGCCGCAGGATGCCCAGGGCATCCTCGCGCTGGCGGCGCGCTCGATGTTCCAGCTGTTCTCCAGCATCAGCCAGGGCATGTTCCTGATCGACCGCAGTGGCCGCATCGTGTGGGTCAACGAGGGCTACCGCCGCTTCCTGCCGGCGCTGGGTTTCGACGGCGTGGACCAGTTCGTGGGCCACATGGTGGAGGAGGTGATCCCCAACACCCAGATGCGCCGGGTGCTGGAGACTGGCGAGCCGGTGCTGGTGGACCTGCTGACCAACAAGGCCGGCACCTTCGTCGTCAGCCGCCTGCCATTGCGCGAGGAGCACGACGACGGCACCGGCCCGGTGATCGGCGCCATCGGCATCGTGCTCTTCGACCATCCGCAGACCACGCTGCAGCCGCTGGTGGCCAAGTTCGCCCTGCTGCAGCGCGACCTGGACGAGGCCCGGCGCGAGCTGGCCAGCCAGGCGAGCCGCGCGGCGCGCAACGGCCTCGAAGGTGGGCTGCCGCGCCAGGCCAAGTACAGCTTCGCCAGCTTCATCGGCAGCAGCCCGGCGGCCGTGGAGGTCAAGCGCCATGCCCGGCGGGCTGCGCAATCCAGCAGCCCGGTGCTGCTGCTGGGCGAGACGGGCACCGGCAAGGAACTGCTGGCCCATGCCATCCACGGCGCCTCGGCCCGGGCGTCCGGGCCCTTTGTCAGCGTCAACATCGCGGCCGTGCCCGACACGCTGCTGGAGGCCGAGTTCTTCGGCTTCGCGCCCGGCGCCTTCACCGGCGCGGATCGGCGCGGGCGCGAGGGCAAGTTCAAGTTCGCCGACGGCGGCACGCTGTTCCTGGACGAGATCGGCGACATGCCGCTCACGCTGCAGGCCAAGCTGCTGCGCGCGCTGCAGGAAGGCGAGATCGAGCCGCTGGGCTCCAACAAGCTGGTGGCCTTCGATGCGCGGGTGATCGCCGCCACCTCGCGCGACCTGCCCGCGCTGGTGGCGCAGGGCCGCTTTCGCGAGGACCTGTACTACCGCCTCAACGTCCTGCCCATCCGCGTGCCGCCGCTGCGTGCGCGTCGCAGCGACATCCCGGCGCTGGTGGAGGCGCTGGGCGACGAGGTGGCCCAGCGCACCGGCGATGCGCCGCCCGAGCTGCTGCCCGATGCCCTGGCCCTGCTGGCGGGCCAGCACTGGCGCGGCAACATCCGTGAGCTGCGCAACGTGCTGGAGCAGGTGGCGATGCGCAGCGACGCGCAGCGGGTGGATGCGGCGCAGCTCACGCGCATCCTGCGCGAGGCTGGCGTGGGGGAGGTGGCGCCGGCCGCCGCGCCCGAGCCTTCGCCGGCGGAGGCTGCGGCCGAAGCGCCTGGCAGCGGGCTGCTGCGCCCGCTGGCCGAGCAGGTGGCTCAGCTGGAGCGTCGCGCCATCGACGCGGCCATGGCCCACACGGCGGGCAACAAGCTCAAGGCGGCGCGGCTGCTGGGAATCTCGCGGGCGACGCTCTACGGCCGCCTGGAAAACCCTGAGCAGTGACCGAACAAATGTCTAAAAACTAGACATATAAGGTTGTATGGAAATCAGGCAATTCGGGGTGGCTAAGACGGCAAATCGTTGATCCAAAAGGACTTGTGTCGCTGGCACGGCGTGTGCAATATCCAGTCATCCGTCACAAGGAGACAACCGCATGCAACGTCGCCACCTCATCGCCTGCGCCGCCCTGGCCGGCGCCATCGCCGCGCCCGCCTGGGCCCAGTCCAACGAAATCCGCATCGCCCACGTCTACAGCAAGACCGGCCCGCTGGAGGCCTACGGCAAGCAGACCCAGACCGGCCTGATGATGGGCCTGGACTACGCCACCGGCGGCACCATGATGGTCAACGGCAAGAAGATCGTCGTCATCGAGAAGGACGACCAGGGCAAGCCCGACCTGGGCAAATCCCTGCTGGCTGCCGCCTATTCCGACGACAAGGCCGCACTGGCCGTCGGTCCCACGTCGTCGGGCGTGGCGCTGGCCATGCTGCCGGTGGCCGAGGAGTACAAGAAGCTGCTGATCGTCGAGCCTGCCGTGGCCGACTCGATCACCGGCGACAAGTGGAACAAGTACATCTTCCGCACCGGCCGCAATTCGAGCCAGGACGCCATCTCCAACGCCGTGGCGCTGGACAAGCCCGGCACCACCATCGCCACGCTGGCCCAGGACTATGCCTTCGGCCGCGACGGTGTGAAGGCCTTCAAGGACGCCATCAAGAAGGCCAAGATCGTCCATGAGGAATACCTGCCGCAGAACACCACCGACTTCACCGCCGGTGCGCAGCGCCTGATCGACAAGCTCAAGGACCAGCCCGGCCGCAAGGTGATCTGGATCGTCTGGGCCGGCGCCGGCAACCCCTTCAAGATCGCCGACCTGGACCTGAAGCGCTACGGCATCGAGATCGCCACCGGCGGCAACATCCTGCCGGCGATGGCCAGTTACAAGAACTTCCCCGGCATGGAAGGCGCCACCTACTACTACTTCGGCATTCCGAAGAACCCGGTGAACGAGGCGCTGGTGTCCATGCACTACAAGGAATTCAAGAGCCCGCCGGACTTCTTCACCGCCGGTGGCTTTTCGGCCGCCATGGCCGTCGTCACCGCGCTCAAGAAGACCGGCGGCGACACCGGCACCAACAAGCTCATCAGCACCATGGAAGGCATGAGCTTCGATACGCCCAAGGGCACCATGACCTTCCGCAAGGAAGACCACCAGGCGCTGCAGAGCATGTACCACTTCAAGATCAAGGTGGACCCGGCCTTCGCCTGGGGTGTGCCGGAGCTGGTGCATGAGATCAAGCCGTCGGAGATGGACATCCCGATCCGCAACAAGAGATAAGGGACTGCCATCCCCCATGCCGCTTCGCGGCTCCCCCTTCTGATCCTCGAAGGCGGCACACCCGACGGCCCGGCAGAGCCGGTTCCGTGGGTGTCCCCGCCTGGCTTCATCACCGCTCACCTGTTTCAGGAGACGCACCATGCAGAAGTTCACCGTGCCTATCAGGCGCGCCGCCGGTGTGCTCGTGTCGGCCTGGCTGCTGGCCGGCGCGGCGGGGGCGGTGCCTCTGCCGGAGCTGAACATCGACCCGGCGCAGGTCAGCGTGTCGGGCGTGTCGTCGGGCGGCTACATGGCCGTGCAACTGCATGTGGCCTATTCGGCCACGTTCAAGAAGGGGGCCGGCGTGGTGGCGGGCGGGCCGTACTACTGTGCGGAAGGGTCGGTGGTCTACGCCACCGGCCGCTGCATGGCGCACGACACCAGCATCCCGGTGAGCAGCCTGGTGGCCACCACCAACAACTGGGCCGCTAGCGGCGTCATCGACCCGGTGTCCAACCTCGCGGCCAGTCGGCTCTACCTGTTCTCGGGCACGCTCGACAGCGTGGTCAAGACGGCCGTGATGGACGACCTGCGCAGCTACTACGGCGCCTTCGTGCCCGCGGCCAACATCGCCTACAAGAAGGACCTGGCGGCCGAGCATTCCTTCGTCACCGACGACTATGGCAGCGCCTGCTCGGTCAAGGGCGACCCCTACATCGACGACTGCAACTTCGACCTGGCCGGCGCGCTGCTGCAGCAGATCTACGGCACGCTCAACCCACGCAACGTGGGCACGCTGGGTGGCAGCTTCGTCGAGTTCGACCAGCGCGGCTTCGTCGGCGGCCACGCGATGGCGCAGACCGGCTGGGCCTATGTGCCGGCGGCCTGCGCCAGCGGTAGCGCCACCTGCCGGCTGCACGTGGCGCTGCATGGCTGCAAGCAGAACACGTCGCAGATCGGCCAGCAGTACGTGCGCAACACCGGCTACAACCGCTGGGCCGACACCAACAACATCGTGGTGCTCTATCCGCAGACCGGCGTGACGGCCACCAACGGTTGCTGGGACTGGTGGGGCTATGACAGCTCCGACTATGCGAAGAAGGCCGGCCCGCAGATGGCCGCCATCCAGGCCATGGTCACGCACCTGTCGGGCGGCACGGCGGCGGCCGCGCTCGCGGCGCCCAGCGGGCTGACGGCCTCGGCGGCCACTGCCGGCAGCATGAAGCTCAGCTGGTCCGCCGTGCCCGGCGCCTCTGGTTATGTGGTCTATCGCAATGGTGGCCGGCGCAACCCGACGCCCATCACCGGCACGAGCTATACCGACACCGGCCTCGTCGCGGGCAGCAGCTACGACTGGACGGTGCGCGCTGTGAACGCGGCCGGCGCCCGCGGCGGCGCGTCTGCCGCCGCCACGGCCAGCACCACCGGGATGACGCCCGTGTGCACCACCACCGACAACTACAGCCACACCATGGCCGCGCGGGCCTATGCGCTCTACGGCTTCACCTATGCCTATGGCTCCAACCAGGGCATGGGTCTGTGGAACATCTACATCGAGACGACCCTGAAGAAGACCGCCGCCGGCTACTACGAGGTCGGTACCTGCTACTGAACGCGCCAGGACTTCCGCAATTGCTTGAAACCCAGAACCTCACCATCCGCTTCGGCGGGCATGTGGCGGTGAATGCCGTCAGCTGCCGCTTCGCGCCGGGCACGCTGACGGCCATCGTCGGCCCCAACGGGGCGGGCAAGACCACCTACTTCAACCTGGTCTCGGGCCAGCTCAAGGCCACCGAGGGCAAGGTGCTGCTGAACGGCCGCGACCTGTCGGGGCTGCCGGCCTCGGCGCGCACGCGCGCCGGCCTCGGCCGCGCCTTCCAGCTGACCAACCTGTTCCCCAACCTCACGGTGCTGGAGAACGTGCGCCTGGCCGTGCAGGCCGCGCACGAAGGCGGGCATCGCCGCGGCCTCAACCTCTGGAGCATCTGGAGCGACCACCGTGCGCTCACCGAACGCGCCGATGCGCTGCTGGCCGAGACCAACCTCAAGGCCCGCGAGCACGACGTGGTCGCCAGCCTGCCGCACGGCGACCAGCGCAAGCTGGAGGTGGCGCTGCTGATGGCGCTGGAGCCGCAGGTCTTCATGTTCGACGAGCCCACGGCCGGCATGAACGCGGCCGAGGCGCCGGTCATCCTCGACCTGATCCGCCGGCTCAAGCAGGACAAGACCAAGACCATCCTGCTGGTCGAGCACAAGATGGACGTGGTGCGCGAGCTGGCCGACCGCATCATCGTGCTGCACAACGGCACGCTGGTGGCCGATGGCGAACCGGCCGAGGTGATCGCCTCGCCCGTGGTGCAGGAAGCCTACCTGGGCGTGGCGAAGGAGGCGGCATGAGGCGCTCCCAGATTGGCTCCCTCCCCCTCTGGGGGAGGGCGGGGGTGGGGGCCAGCACGGCCACGAACGCCCACCTCGTCGCGAACGCCGCACGCCTTGCAAACGCTGCAGCCCCCATCCCCCCCTTCCCCCAGCGGGGGAAGGAGCAACAGCCATGAATCAAGCACTTCTCACGCTCGAAGGCGTGCACACCCACATCGGCGCGTACCACATCCTCCACGGCGTGGACCTGGTGGTACCCAAGGGCCAACTCACCATGCTGCTGGGCCGCAACGGTGCCGGCAAGACCACCACGCTGCGCACGATCATGGGCCTGTGGAAGGTGGCGCAGGGCCGCGTGCAGTTCGGCGGCAAGAGCATCGCCAACCTGCCCACGCCGCAGATCGCCGACCTGGGCATCGCCTACGTGCCCGAGACCATGGGCATCTTCGCGGACCTGACGGTGAAGGAAAACATGCTCCTGGCCGCGCGCAGCGCCCGCCGCGCGCAGGACATGGACGAGGCGCGGCTGAAGTGGATCTTCCGGCTCTTCCCCGCGGTCGAGAAGTTCTGGAACCACCCCGCCGGCAAACTCTCCGGCGGGCAGAAGCAGATGCTGGCCGTCTCGCGCGCCATCGTCGAGCCGCGCGAGCTGCTCATCATCGACGAGCCCAGCAAGGGCCTGGCGCCGGCCATCATCAACAACATGATCGACGCCTTCGCCGAGCTCAAGGCCAGCGGCGTGACCATCCTGCTGGTGGAGCAGAACATCCACTTCGCCCAACGCCTGGGCGACACCGTGGCCGTGATGGACAACGGCCGCGTGGTGCACGCCGGCGGCATGGCCGAGTTCTCGGCCGACACGCAACTGCAGCAGCGCCTGCTGGGACTGGCCCTATGACGACCCTCGCCAAAGACATCGACTGGAAGCCGCTGCTGCTGGTGCCCGCGCTCGCGCTGGTGGCCCTGCCGCTGGTGGGCTCGCCCTCCACCTGGCTCACGCTCACCATCGCGGGCCTGGCGATGGGCATGATCGTGTTCATCATCGCCTCGGGCCTCACGCTGGTGTTCGGGCTGATGGACGTGCTGAACTTCGGCCACGGCGTGTTCATCGCGCTGGGTGCCTTCGTGGCCACCAGCGTGCTGGGCGCCATGGGCGACTGGACGCAGTCCTCGTCCATCCTCACCAATCTGGTGGCGGTGCTGCCGGCCATGGTGGTCGCCATGCTGGTGGCGGGCGCGGTGGGCCTGGCCTTCGAGCGCTTCATCGTGCGGCCGGTGTACGGCCAGCACTTGAAGCAGATCCTCATCACCATGGGCGGCATGATCATCGGCGAGGAGCTGATCAAGGTGATCTGGGGCCCGGCGCAGATTCCGCTGCCGCTGCCCGAGGGCCTGCGCGGCTCCTGGCTGTGGGGCGATGCGGCGGTGGAGAAGTACCGCGTGCTGGCCGTGATCGTCGGTGCGCTGGTCTTCGGCCTGCTGGCCTGGACGCTGGCCCGCACCAAGATCGGCCTGCTGATCCGCGCCGGCGTGCAGGACCGCGAGATGGTCGAGTCCCTCGGCTACCGCATCCGCGTGCTCTTCGTCGGCATCTTCGTGGCGGGCAGCGCGCTGGCCGGCCTGGGCGGCGTGATGTGGGGCCTGTACCAGCAGAACGTGATCCCGCAGATGGGCGCGCAGGTCAACGTGCTGATCTTCATCGTCATCATCATCGGCGGCCTGGGCTCGACCACCGGCGCGCTGATCGGCGCACTGCTGGTGGGGCTGATGGCCAACTACACCGGCTTCGTCGCGCCGAAGGTGGCGCTGTTCTCGAACATCGCGCTGATGGTGGCGATCCTGCTGTGGCGGCCACAGGGCGTGTACCCCGTGGCGGGCAGCCGCTGAAAGGGAAGGGGACCGATCATGCTTCGACGCCTTCTCTCCAACGACCTGCCGCGCAGCAAGGTGCTGGCGGTGCTGCTGCTGGCCGTGCTGCTGGGCCTGGCCTTCGCGCCCTTCCTGTTCCCGGGCGTCAAGGCGCTCAACGTGGCGGCCAAGATCCTGGTCTTCATCGTGCTGGTGGCCAGCTTCGACCTGCTGCTGGGCTACACCGGCATCGTGAGCTTCGCCCACACCATGTTCTTCGGCATCGGTGCCTACGGCGTGGCCATCGCGGCCACGCGCATGGGCGCGGGCTGGGACGCGGTGCTCGTCGGCGTGCTGTGCGCGCTGGCCGTCTCGCTGGTGCTGGCGCTGGCCGTGGGCCTGTTCTCGCTGCGGGTGCGGGCCATCTTCTTCGCCATGATCACGCTGGCGGTGGCCTCGGCCTTCCAGACGCTGGCCTCGCAGCTGTCGGACTTCACCGGTGGCGAGGACGGGCTGACCTTCAAGTTGCCGGAACTCATCTCGCCCAGCTTCGAGTTCAGCGAGGAGCCCTTCCTCGGCGTCTCGCTCGATGGCCGGCTGCTGTGCTACTACCTGCTCTTCGTGATGGCCGTGGTGCTGGTGCTGGCGCTGCTGCGCATCGTCAACTCGCCCTTCGGCCGCGTGCTGCAGGCGATCCGCGAGAACGAGTTCCGCGCGGAGGCGATTGGCTACCGGGTGGTGGTGTTCCGCACGTTGTCTGCGGTGCTGTCGGCGCTGTTCGCCACGCTGGCCGGCGCCATGCTGGCCATCTGGCTGCGCTACAACGGGCCGGACACCTCGCTCAGCTTCGAGATCATGGTCGACGTGCTGCTGATCGTGGTGATCGGCGGCATGGGCACCATCTACGGCGCGGCCATCGGCGCGGTGCTCTTCGTGGTGGCGCAGAGTTATCTGCAGGACCTGCTGCGTCTGGGCAGCGAGGCGGCGAGCGGGCTGCCCTGGCTGTCGGCGGTGCTGTCGCCCGACCGCTGGCTGCTGTGGCTGGGCGTGCTCTTCGTGCTCTCGGTCTATTACTTTCCCACCGGCATCGTCGGCAAGCTGCGCAGCAGGAGCGCGAAATGAGCGTCACCCCCACTTCCCATTACGCGCAGCTGGTCGGCCGCGAGATCCACTGGATGGACTGGGGCGACCCAGCCGCGCCTACGGTGATCGCGTGGCACGGTCTGGCCCGCACGGGTCGCGACATGGACGAGCTGGCAGTGCACCTGGTGGGCGAGGGCTGGCGCGTGATCTGTCCCGACACCCTGGGCCGCGGCCTCAGTCAGTGGAGCCCCGCGCCTGACGAGGAATACCAGCTCGCCTTCTATGCGCGTCTGGCCGACGCGCTGTGCGAGCACCTGGGCCTGGCGCGCGTGCACTGGGTGGGCACGTCGATGGGCGGCGCCATCGGCACGGTGTGTGCGTCCGGTCTCGTGGTCCCGGCGATGAAGCAGCGCATCGCCGCGCTGGTGCTCAACGACAACGCGCCGCAACTGGCCGCCGCGGCCATCGAGCGCATCAAGGCCTACGCGGGCAACCCGCCGGCCTTCGACATGGTGAGCGAGCTGGAGGCGTTTCTGCGCACCGTCTACAAGCCCTACGGCTGGCTGAGCGATGCGCAATGGCGGCGCATGACGGAGACCTCGACCCGCCGCCTGCCGGATGGACGCGTCACGCCGCATTACGACCCGGCCATGGTGCGGCAGTTCACCGTGCACGACGACGACTACCTCATCTGGTCGCACTACGACGCCATCGAGGTGCCGGTGATGATCCTGCGTGGCGCCGAGTCGGACCTGGTGCTGCCCGAGACGGTCGAGGCGATGCGCCACCGCGGGCCCGGTGCGGCGGGGCGGCTGACGGTGCTGGAGGTGCCGGGTTGCGGGCATGCGCCGGCGTTGAACGTGCCTGAGCAGTTGGAGCCTGTCGCTGCCTTCCTGCGTTCGGCGCCTTAGTTTGGCGCGATCGCGGTGCAAGAGGCCCGCTGTTGCGGGCCTTCTTCTTTGTTGTGGTCATGGGCCGTCTGCTGCCGTGAGGGTGGCTTCACCACTTTCTTGCGACGCAGCGTTTGACGTGAGGGGCGGCTGGAGCCGCAGGCGAAGGGAACCGCAAGCACAGCTTGCGAGCGTCCCTCTCAACGGAATTGTTAGAAGTTTGGTATTTATAGCTTTGCAAGGATTAGATCTCCATATGCGGCAATGAAGGTACCAACGACGATACACGTATGCGCGATGTAGCCAATGCCTTTACGTAGGCGAGAAAGCTCAAAGACGGTTGGGCCGCCTATACCACTGGCCCACTCAATAGATTTTGCGCTGGCAAAAGACGCAAAGTTGTTGTGCCGATACTCCAAGACAGCCCCAAGCAAGACGACAACTGCTCCAGAGCGTGTGAACCAATTGGACTGCGGGTCTATTGACTGGAGCCAGAGCGAGGCAGATACCACCAAGCAAATACCAACAAGAACTATGGCATCTGGTATTGCCTCACGGACTTTGTTGCCCGGAATCCAGGCAACAACAACATGACCATCATCGCTTTGCGCCATGGCTCATTGAACTTCTAACGTGGAGGTGAGGGACGCCGTGCCGGCATCGCCGGCACGGCGTCCCAGCGGCCGAGTCGCGCCTCGACGGTAGGGTTAGCCATCGCCAAGAGGAGGCGGCAACTTGGATGCCTCAGAGTCCGGAATCTTTTCCCAGGTTATAACTTTGCCACTCGGCAACATGACATTGTCTCCGCTACGGATGCTCATCGCAAAAGCTTGGACGACCGCAGTATTGATTTTGCGGTTCTGAACCTTTTGCTCGTCGCGGGCGCGATACCAGATTCCTCCCAAGTGTTCCCATGCCGTGGTGCTGATGTTGTGTGGGTAGAAAGCGCCAATCGGCCTCCCGTTGTCTTGAGCCCGACTTCCGAAGACGGCATAGATAGCCGCGGTCAATGGAGTGAGAACACCTTGAACGTTCTTTCTGTGCTGGGAATGTGGTCTGTAAGTCGTGGTGGAATAGTGGGCAGGGTTGGTTGCGATGCCTAACGTTTGACATAACCGGAGCCGAGCGCCATGGAGGTTACCCAAAGTGCCGCAGGCATTTTGGGCGTCCGGTTGATGGAACTGTTAGGCACGCGCGCCCCTAAGGCCTGGAAATTTCTTGAGTGATTCGAAATCAATTTTTTCTACGCGAAATGCTACGAAATTGTGTCCAATTTCTTCTGCGCAGCGCTCTACTTTTTCAACTATGACGGCAAGTTCTTCGTATGACAAAAACTTGCCATCATCTGTTGTGTGGGCAATGGCTTCTATGAGTGGCTGATCAAGAGCGTCTTGAAGGAGCATTAGGCAGAGAGGGTTGTGCGCAATAAGGTTGCGATGTTGTATTAATGCTTTTGCTTCGAGCAATGAATTACAAAATGCTTCTTTAGTTGATTCTTTTGCGTCTTGAATCCTTGCTAGATCGTGGGCTAGATCGATTCTTTGTGAAAGACGCGCTCGAGAAAAATGCTTGTGAATGTGTTCTCCCGCCCAATCCCGAATGCATTCATGGGTTGTGCGTTCAATGCTCCCACAAGCAATAAATACTCGACCAATCAGAGGAGCCCATTTTTCTGAATCTACAAGGCTAACCATGTGAGTGCTTAACGTGTTCTAGGGAGACAGTTAGCGCCGCGTAGGCAGGCGCACTGCGCCCTAGATCGGCACCCTTGCCGCATCGTAAGCCGTTGACGCGCTATCGGATTTTCCCCTTCGGCTGTGCGCTTGGACAAAATTAGACCTCCGACAAAAGCGGCCCGCCGACAACCACCTAGCAGAGGTTGGCTGGCCGCCTGGGCAGCACCCATGATGCCAGTTGTGCCAACATCTGCGGCCTCTCGGAATTACCTGCTGCCGCGGCCCAATGTGGATATGTCGCCACGGCGCGCAACGGGGGGCTGGACCAGTTGCGAGAAGGCCCGCGGTTGACGCACAACAGCCTGCGTATCGAGAAGACCTGCGTCTACGGGTGAAGGCATTTATTCGCTTCCCCGGCTGCGGCTCCCTGCCGAGCTCGGGGTGACGGAGGTGGATTGGCCACCCGCAGCGCCGCTGGGACGTGCCCATCGTCCTCAGCGTTCAACAGTTGCGCATTGTCCTCGCCAAGCTTGAGGGGCAGCATCGCCGGGCGTTGATCGTGCACGAGTGAAAGAGAGCGAGGGGTAGCTTCATCATGGCGCCGCAGTCGCCCCTTCCTGAACTGCGCCATTCAATGGGGTCAGTGATCCGACGAAGGCAATCGTCCGGAGCACTTCGTCGGCGGGGCCCAAGACGCCGATGGACGCCAAGTGCCGCGCGGCCGCGCTTCCGCGCGGCCCCTGCCGCTCGGGCGATCAACTGGCAGCGCGCGCCTGGTCGCGCAGGTTCCTGATCTGATCATGGTTCTTCTGGGCGCCCTGCGCCTGACGCTCGATCAGCGCGCGCACGTCGGCCGGCAGATCCTGCTGCAGCGCCTTGCGGTAACGCGCCACGGCAGCGTCCTCACCGCGCTCGCATTCTTCGAGCATCGACTCTTCGCTGTTGGCGCCGACGGCGCCCTTCACATGCACCCAGCCTCGGTGCAGCGCGCCGGACGTCGTGCCGCCGTCCGCGGGCTTGCCGCCCAGGCGGACCACGAGTTCCTGCAGTTCCCGTGCGGCCTGCGCGCATTCCGCCGCCCGGGCGCTGAAGGTGGTGCGCAGGCTGCTGTTCTCGACCTCTTCGGCGCAGAGGCGGAAGCCGTATTCGCCGTCGCGCGAGTTCTCCAGCAGGTCGTTGAGGGTGTCGATGACGTCGTTGGTGGTCTGGGCCATGGTGGGCTCCTTCTTCAATGGGTGGTTCGGTGACCGAGGGGAGGGGAGAGAAGCCTTCCCTCTCGGCTGCGGAACCGCCATGGTTGAAGGGTGCGATCTTTCGGCCCGTCGTCGGGCCACGCGCCCCGCTGTAGGTGCAGGGGCCTTCGCGCTGCCCGTCAGGCGCAGAGGCGTTGTCGGAGGCGCCGGCTCAGAGCCGGAGTGTTCGTGGTCCGGCTCCAGCGGTGGCGCTTGGCGTGACGAGCGGACGGGGACAAGAGACTTTCCGGCGCTTGGCTCAGGAGAGCTGCAGCAGTTCGGTCGGGCTGATCATGTGCAGCCGCATGAGCTCGTCGGCCACCCGCGCGCCGCTCAGCGGTGTCACGCCCTCCCGCTGCGCATAGGCCAGCAGCCCGTTGCGCAAGGTGGTGCGTGACACGAAGAAGCTGCGTTCCCGCAAGTGGGCCAGGATCTCATCCACCACCACCTCGAATAGAGCGGCTTCATCAGGCGGGGTGTGCTGGGTGGTGTCGGTCATGGCGCGGCCGGGAGGAGTGATGCACGGCGCGAAGCAAGCTTCGTGCGAGCCCAGGCTCAGATGCCGAACGCGCGGCGGCTTTCCGGTGCGATGAGGTCGTGGAACTCGGGATGTTTGCGCAGGAAGGCTGCCACGAAGGGGCAGACCGGAATCACGCGCGTGCCCATCGCCCGCACATCCTCCAGCGCGTGGCGCACCAGCGTGGAGCTCAGGCCACGGCCCTCGAATTCGGGAAGGATCTCGGTGTGGGTGAACACCAGCCCATTGGCCAGCACGTTGTATTCGCTGAAGCCGGCCAGTGTGTCGCCCAGCAGGATCTCGTAGCGGTGGGCGGCTTCGTTCTTTCGAAGGGAGGGGGTCTGCGTCATGCGGCTCCTTGCGGTCAAAAGGTGGCCGGCCATCATCGCCGAGCGCCGTGGCCGGCGCCCAGGCTCGTCAGTGGCGTCCGTCTGTCGCAGCGGCCGTCGAGGCGGCCTGCATCGGTGCCGCAGGTTCGAGCGCCGCCTTCACGGCCGAGACCAGCGCCGCGGAGGTGTAGGGCTTGGCCAGGATCAGGCTGCCGCTGAGGTCGCCGCGCAGCAGGGGCGAGGCATCGCCGCTGGCGAAGATCGTGACCAGTTCGGGCACCTGCGTGCGCAGGGCCGCGGCCAGTTCGGTGCCCGAGGCACCGGGCAGGTTGATGTCGGTCACCATGACCTGCGGACGATGGCGCTGCGCCAGGGCCTCGGCCTCTTCGGCGCTGCCGGCCTCGACCACGGTGAAGCCCGTGTCGGTCAGCATCGCGGCCGAGGTCACGCGGATCAGCGGATCGTCTTCGACCAGCAGCACGACGCCGGCGCTGGGGCGGGCCGGGGCGGCTGTGGCGCTCGCCGCGGCCGGCCGGTCTGGCGTCGATGCGGAGGCCGGAGCGGCACTGGAGGGCGCAGGGGCCGCGGGCGCGGCGGCCTGCCGCTGCGCCCGGTTGCCCAGCAGGTGGCGCACCTTGCGCGCCAGGGCCTCGCGCGAATAGGGCTTGGACAGCAGCTCCACGCCGGCATCCAGCCGGCCGCCGTGGACGATGGAGTTCTCGGTGTAGCCCGAGGTGAAGAGCACCGCCAGGTCCGGAATGCGCTGGCGGGCCTGACGCGCCATCTCGGGGCTCTTGAGCGGGCCGGGCATCACCACGTCGGTGAAGAGCAGATCGACCGGAATGCCGCTTTCGATCACGGCCAGGCCCTTGGAGGCATCGGACGCCTGCAGCACCCGGTAGCCCAGGTCGGCCAGCATGGCCACGACCACCTCGCGCACCTCGGCATCGTCCTCTACCACCAGCACGACCTCGGTGCCGCCCTCGACGGCGCCGGCGTCCAGTCGCACCGCGACATCCTCCGCCTGCATGGCGCGCGGCAGGAACACCTTCACGGTGGTGCCATGCCCGACTTCCGAATAGATCTTGATGTGGCCGTTGGACTGCTTGACGAAGCCGTACACCATCGACAGGCCCAGGCCCGATCCCTTGCCTTCCGGCTTGGTGGAGAAGAAGGGCTCGAAGGCCCGGGCGATGACCTCCGGCGGCATGCCGGCGCCTGTGTCCGACACGGCCAGCATCACGTACTGGCCCGGCGCGACCTCGTCGTGCTGGCGCGCATAGGCCTCGTCCAGGTGCACGTTGGCCAGCTCGATCGTCAGCCGGCCCGAGCCGTTCATGGCGTCGCGCGCGTTGATGGCGAGGTTGAGCACCGCGTTCTCGATCTGGTTCGGATCGACGAAGGTGTTCCACAGGCCGCCCCCGAGCACCGTCTCGATCTCGATCGCGCCACCCAGGGCGCGGCGCAGCATCTCGTCCATGCCCTGCACCATGCGGGTGGCGTTGACCACGCGCGGCTCCAGCGGCTGGCGCCGGCCGAAGGCCAGCAGCTGGGCCGCCAGCTTGGCCCCGCGCGAGACGCCGGCCATGGCATTGGCCACCAGCCGCTGTGCGCGCTCGTTGCCGGCGATGTCCTTGGACAGCAGGTGCAGGCTGCCCGAGATGACCTGCAGCAGGTTGTTGAAGTCGTGGGCCACGCCGCCGGTGAGCTTGCCGATGGACTCCAGCTTCTGCGCCTGCGCGAGCTTGGCCTCGGCCTGCCGGCGCTCGTCGATCTCGGCGATGACGCGCGCTTCGAGGTTCTCGTTGAGCAGCCGCAGTTGCTCCTCGGCCCGCTCGCGATGGCGCACCTGGGCGGCCAGCGCCGTGGCCTGGGCCACCAGGCTGCGTTCCGCGGCGCGCTGTTCGGTGATGTCGGTGTGCACGCCCACCCATTCGTCGATGCTGCCGTCCTCGCGCAGGATGGGCAGGCCGCGCACGGCGAAGTTGCGCCAGACGCCGTCGCTGCGGCGCACCCGGTGCTCGTGGATGAACATGGTGCGGCCTTCGACGGCCGCATTCCAGGTGGCGATGGCGCCCTGCGCATCGTCCGGGTGCAGGGCGTCGGCCCAGCCGTAGCCTTCGTATTCCTGCTGGGTCTGCCCGGTGAGCGCGGCCCAGCCCGGCTGTTCGCCGGTCATGCGGCCATCGGCGCTGTTGGTCCAGAGCACGCCATGGACGGCGTCCATCGCCGTGCGAAAGCGCCGGTTGCCCACGCGCAGCCCGGCTTCCTGCCGCGCCCGGTCGGTCACGTCGAGGACCGTGCACATGACGCCGGCTGCCGCGCCTGCCGCTTCGTACACGGGCGTGTAGAAGAGGTCGAAGACATGCTGCTGTGGCCCGTCCTCCCGCATCAGCGTCATCGCGTGTTCGCGGAAGCAGACGATCTCGCCGCCAAGGCAGCGTTGCAGCACCTCCCGGTTCCATTCGGCGATCTCCGGCCACACCTCCATCGTCGTCCGGCCCAGTGCATCGGGATGCTGCGTGCCCAGCACGGCCCGGTAGGCGTCGTTGTAGAGCATCACATGGTCGGTGCCCCACATCAGCACCTTGGGCACGGGCGAGTTGACGATGTTGGAGACCGTGGTCCGCAGCGCTGGTGACCAGGCGTCCACCACGCCCAGCGGGGTGGTCGACCAGTCCCGCTGGCGGATCAGTGCCCCGCATTCCCCGCCTGCGGGCGGCCAGCCCGTGCCGTCGGACGGCGTTGGGCCCGAGTCTTCTGAAAGGGACGGCTGGACGGTGGAGACGTTCGGCATATCGGCTGTCGGTGGGGGAAAGCGCAGGAAAGACAGCCGGCGTGGGTCCTCACCCGTCCGTCAGCGTCGTGGCGCGCAGAGCGCCGCGGGATTCTCGTCAGCCGAAAGCGGTCGTCTTGACGGACAAGGCCGCGACACGCGGGGTGTTCGGGCCCATGGCCGCTGCGTGTGGCGGGGCCTCGGGCGCCAGGGCCTCGCGCCGTTGCGGGCAGCCGCGGCAGGGGAGGTGGGCCGGATGCACAGCGGCCTGTCGCGTGTGTCGTGCGTGCGCGGCGAGGCGCGCATCTTCAAGGCCGGTGCAGCGACGTCCAGCAATAGATCACCAGCGAAAAGCACAGGCTGATCAATAACGCGACCACCTTCTGCGCCGTATTTCTTTCTTCGGCACTGATGAAGAAAAGAACGACCGCCAAGACAAAACTGATGGTCAGGATCATGAATTGTTCGGCCGGCATTTTCTGGAAGCCCAGCAGGGTCATCGATGGCGGTTCAAGGGAAGCAGGCGTCTGCGGCCATCGATTTGCGCCGGGCCGCCCCCCAGTATGAAGCGCGGCCCACGTGCATTCAGTCAATCAATGAAATCTTTTGTCAATGTAATGAAAAGGCTGGTGAATTAATTCCTCTTCTGCGCGTTTGGCTGGATTGCCGCCAGACGCCGCCCAGAGGTCGTGGCTGGCCTCGCCGCGAACGGCGGCGGACCCATATCGGAAAAAGGAATTGGAAAAGTGGGGAGGGCCCTCGGCTCAATTCGGCCGGCGGCCTCGTCGGTCAAGGCCTGGCGGAAACGGGGATCGACGGTCCCGAAATACCGCCCGGCGTGGGCGTGCCACCGATGCGGCTGGCCCTCAGGCCGGCGCCATCCCTTGGCGACGAATGGCGCCGGCGGCCTCAGGGCCGGCCATGAAGTCGAGCACCGCCTGGGCCTCAGCCGCCCGCGTGCTGGTGGCCGCCACGGCACCCGAGAAGGTGGTGACGATCTGGATCGCGTCGGGCAGCGGGCCCAGGATGTCGATGCCTTCCAGGTTGAGCATCTCGCTCAGTTGCTGGAAGCCCAGCGCCACCTCGCCCTTGGCCACCAGGCTGCCCACCGGCACGCCGGGCGGCGCGGTGACGATGCGCGGCTGGATCTCGGCGGCGATGCCCCAGCGCTCGAAGAGCTTGGCCAGTTGCACGCCGCTGGGGCCGGTGGAATAGGCCAGGCTCTGCGCGCCCAGCACGGCCTGCTTGACGGCCTCTTCGCTGTCGATGGCAGGCCGCGGTGCCCCGGCCTTCACGGCCACGGCCACGCCCGACGTCACCAGGTCCTTGCGCGGGCTGGCCGTCTTGCCGGCGGCGGCCAGCTGGTCGATGGCGTTGGCCGCCAGCACCACCAGGTCGAAGGCCTCGCCGGCCTGCACGCGCTTGGCGGCATCGACGCCGCCCACCGATTCCACGCTCACCGCCTGGCCGGTGCGGCGTTCGTAATCGGTCGCCAGGTCGTTCAGGATCTGCCGGGTGGCCATGGAAGAGATGAGCGTCAGGGGGGCGGTCATGCTGCGGGTCGATGAGGGGTTGTCGGATGAACGGCGGATTGTGTCAGCCGTCGCCGAAGCGCGTCGCGATCAGCTGGCGCAGCCACTGATTGGCCGGCTCCCGGTGCAGGCGCGCGTGCCACAGCAGGTGGATGCCGATCTCCGGCAGCGGGGCGGGGTGCGCCAGCCAGCGCAGGCCGAAGGGCCCGGCCATGCGCTGGGCCAGCCGCTCGGGCACGGTGGCGATCATGTCGGTGCCAGCCAGGATGTGGCCCAGGGCCACGAAGTGCGGCACCGTCAGCCGTACCCGGCGTTCGATGCCCTGGCGGGCCAGCTCGTCCTCGACCACGCCGTGGCCGGTGCCCGCGGAGACCACGGCCAGGTGCTCGGCCGCGCTGAACTCGCGCAGGCCGATGCGGCGCTTGTCCAGCGGATGGCCCTGGCGCATCAGGCACACATAGCGCTGGGTGAACAGGCGCCGCTGGAAGAAGCCGGTGCGCAGCTGCGGCAGCAGGCCCAGGGCCAGGTCCACATGGCCGGACTCCATCTCGTCCTTGAGCTGCACCGCGGTGTTGCGTACCGTGCTCACGGTCACGCTGGGGGCGGCCTCGGCCAGGGCTTCCATGAGGCCGGGCAGGAAGTAGATCTCGCCGATGTCGGTCATGCCGATGGTGAAGGCGCGGCTGCTGGTGGCGGGGTCGAAGCCCTGGTCCTGCCGCAGCGCGCCCTGCAGCAGCTGCAGCGCGGCGGCCACCGGCTCGGCCAGTTGCACGGCGCGGGGCGTGGGCTCCATGCCGCGCGAGGTGCGCAGGAAGAGTTCGTCGCCCACCGCCTTGCGCAGCCGCGCCAGCGCGTTGCTCACGGCCGGCTGGCTCAGCCCCAGCGCCCGCGCCGCGCCCGAGACGCTGCGCTCGGCCAGCAACTGGTTGAACACCAGCAGCAGGTTCAGGTCGAGCTGCTTGAGGTCCATGATGTGTTATTGACAATGGTGATGGGGCCTATTCACCGGATTCTATTGGTGGATAGTGGGCCCGGCTGGATGATGCGGCCCATTACGACAACGACGGAGACACGCACGATGAACAGTGCGCCCCACGAGGCCCCGCTGCGCTGGGAAGCCGGCGGCACCAGCCGCATTCCCTTCGCCGCCTACACCCGCGACGACCTGCACCGCAAGGAGCTGGAGCGCTTCTTCTACCGCGGCCACTGGTGCTACGTGGGCCTGGAGGCGGAGATTCCCAACCCCGGCGACTTCAAGCGCACCGCCGTCGGCGAGCGCTCGGTGATCCTGGTGCGTGCGCAGGACGGCGGCATCCATGTGGTGGAGAACGTCTGCGCCCACCGCGGCATGGCCTTCTGCCGCGAGCGCCACGGCAACCGCAAGAGCTTCACCTGCCCCTACCACCAGTGGAACTACAACCTCACCGGCAAGCTGATGGGCGTGCCCTTCCGCCGCGGAGTGCGCGACGAGTCTGGGGAGATGCACGGCGGCATGCCCGAGGACTTCAAGCCCGAGGACCATGGCCTGACCAGACTCAAGGTGGCCACGCGCGGCGGCGTGGTGTTCGCCAGCTTCGACCATGAGGTCGAGTCGCTGGAGGACTTCATGGGCCCGGTCATCCTGCGCTGGTTCGACCGGCTCTTCAATGGCCGCAAGCTGAAGATCCTGGGCTACAACCGCCAGCGCATTCCCGGCAACTGGAAGCTGATGCAGGAGAACATCAAGGACCCGTACCACCCCGGACTGCTGCACACCTGGTTCGTGACCTTCGGCCTCTGGCGCGCGGACAACAAGTCGCAGCTGGTGATGGACGAGCGCCACCGCCACGCGGCCATGATCTCCACCCGCGGCCAGCAGGGCGCTGCCTCCCAGGTGACGCAGGTGTCGAGCTTCAAGGAGAAGATGTCGCTGGAGGACGCGCGCTTCCTGGACATCGTGCCGGAGCCGTGGTGGGGCGGGCCAACGGCAGTGATGACGACCTTGTTTCCAAGCGTCATCCTGCAGCAGCAGGTCAACAGTGTCTCCACGCGCCACATCCAGCCCGACGGCCACGGCGCCTTCTTCTTCGAATGGACGCACTTCGGCTTCGAGGATGACACCGAGGAGATGCAGCAGCGCCGCCTGCGCCAGGCCAATCTGTTCGGGCCGGCGGGCTTCGTCTCGGCCGACGACGGCGAGGTGATCGAGCTGTCGCAGATGGCCTTCGAGAGCAAGCCCGGCCACCGCGCCCTGGCCGAACTGGGCGGCCGCGACGTGGGCGATGCCGACCACATGGTCACCGAGACGCTGATCCGCGGCATGTACGACTACTGGCGCGGCGTGATGGAGGCACCCGGGGCCGATGTACCACCGGCCGCAGCGGCGGCGGCCCGACCGTCGCCGTGTGCGTCCGAAGGCGACTCGCCCCAAGTCCATGGGGAAGGGAGCGCCGCCCGATGAGCCCGCTCAATTTCGAGGACTGGTTCGCGCTCAGCCAGCTCTACGCCCGCTACGCCAGCGCGCTCGACGCCGCCGACTGGGACGCCTGGCCGGAGTTCTTCACCGAGGACTGCCGCTACCGGCTGCAGCCACGCGAGAACCATGAACGGGGCTTTCCGCTGGCCACGCTGTCGTTCGAGAGCAAGGCCATGCTGCGCGACCGCGTCTACGGCATCCGCGAGACGCTCTACCACGACCCCTACTACCAGCGCCACGTGGTCGGCACGCCGCTGGTGCGCGAGGTGGTGGACGGCCGCATCCGCTGCGAGGCCAACTACGCCGTCTTCCGCACCAAGCTGTCGCAGCTGACCACCGTGTTCAACGTGGGCCGCACGATCGATGAGGTGGTGCGGATGCCCGACGGCTCGCTCAAGTTCGCGTCGCGGCTGGTGGTGTACGACAGCGAGATGATCCCGAACTCGATCATCTACCCCATTTGAGGCCGGCTTCATGAACATTTCCATTGCCCACCTTTCAGGCACGGAACCCGATCCGCACGGCCCCCCGCTGCGGCGGTTCCTCGATCCCGGCTACACGCCGCTTTGCAACTCGCTGGCCGAGATCCGCGCCGGCATCGATGCGCTGGACGAGCAGATCGTCGCGCTGTTGGCCGAACGGGGGCGCTATGTGCGCGATGCCGCGCGCTTCAAGCGTGACGCCTTCCAGGTCTCGGCGCCTGCCCGGCAGGAGCAGGTGTTCGCCAAGGTGCGAGCGCTGGCCGAGGCCAAGGGCGCCTATCCCGAAGTGGTGGACGCCTGCTATCGCGCGATGGTGGCCGGTTTCATCGCGCGCGAGCAGCAGGACCATGCGGCCATGGCCCCGGTGGAGGATGGGCAATGACCCTGTTGCGTCGACATACCCTCCAATGGGCCGCGCTGGCGGCCATCGTGTCGGCAGCCTTGCCCGCTCAAGCCCAGAACGCTGCCGTGTCGCAGGACTGGCCCAGGCGCCCGATTCGCATCGTCGTGCCCTTTGGCGCCGGCTCGTCGCCGGACATCCTCGCGCGCATCGTCAATGACCGCCTGGCGCCAAGGCTGGGCCAGCCGGTGATCGTCGAGAACCGCGCCGGGGCAGGCGGCAACGCCGGCACCGACGTGGTGGCCAAGGCCAGTCCGGATGGCTATACCTTCCTTCTGTCGGTCAATGCCCCGCTGGTCTACAACACGGTGCTCTACCGCAACCTGCCCTACGACCCTTTCCGTGACCTGGCTCCGGTATCGCTGGCAGCCACCACACCCAACGTCTGTGCCGTCAATGCGCAGACCGGCATCGACTCGGTCAAGGGATGGCTGGATGCGCTGCGGCGCAACCCCGGCAAGTACAACTTTGCTTCCACCGGCAACGGGTCCATCGCGCACCTCGGCGTGGAGCTCGTCAAGGCGAAGACCCAGTCATTCGCCGTCCACATTCCCTACGCTTCGTCGGCGCAGGCCGTGACGGCGCTGGTGCAGGGCGACGTGCAGTTCGCCTGCCTGCCGCCGGTGACCGTGATGCCGCAGGTCAAGGCGGGCAAGCTCAAGGCCTTGGCCGTGACCTCCGCGCAGCGCTCCGCGCTGTTGCCCGATCTGCCGACGCTGCGCGAGTCCGGTCTGCCGGACATCCAGGCCGTGCCCTGGTTCGCCTACATGGCGCCACGCGACACACCGCGGCCGGTGGTCGAGCGCATGAGCCGGGAAATCGCCGCTGTGCTCGCCGAGCCTGAAGTCCGACAGCGTCTGCTCGGCGCCTACTTCGATCCGGTCGGCGGGACCCCGGAGCAACTCGCGGCCTTCATGCGTGACGAACTGCAGCGATGGAAGCCGGTGATCGAGCGCGCCGGCCTCAAGCCGGACTGAGTCCCCCATCGCCGTGCATAGAGGTGCACGAGGAAGACTCAGCCACCCAACAGCACACCCCGCGCCTTGTCCGTCCACAGCTGCAGGCTGTCCAGCAGGTCCTTCTGGCTGAAGGAGCAGCTTTCCTCGCTGAACAAGGCGCTGGATTCCAGGCGGTCCACCACGTCGAGCAGGACGGGCGCGTAGCGCGGTGGGAGCGCGGCCTGCAGCGCAGAGGCCTGGCGGGCGTGGTCGCACAGGCGGCCAAGTTGCAGCGGATCGCGGCGGGTGGCGGCGAGCAGGTCGGCGAGTCGGGCGAGCTGGTCCTGGGCGGTGGCGGCGTCGGTGGTCGTGTTCATGGCGCGAGCGGGGTGTTCGAGGTCGGTACGGTGCAGGGGCGCGGCCTGCAAAGGTCAGGCTGAGGCGGACCGTGCCGGCAGCGCAGGCGGCAGCGGCAGGTCGCGTTCCTGCATCAGCGCGCGCAGCCGGTCGGGATAGTCGGTGATCAGGCCGTCCACGCCCATGTCGATCAGGCGGGCCATGTCGGCCGGGTTGTTGACCGTCCAGGGCAGGACCTTCAGGTCCAGGTCGTGGGCCTCCTTCACCTGCTGGGGCTGCAGGTCGCCGAAGGCCGGCGACCAGATGGACAGGCCCTTGCCGCGCCGCGATGCGGCATCGATCAGCCGCGGCACGCTGCCGCCATGGTCGGCCAGGCGCAGGCCCGCGGTCCAGCGGCTGTCCTGCACGGTGCGCGGGCTGGTGAGCCAGGCGCGCCAGAGACGGGGTTCGCGTGTCTCGGCATACACCAGGCTGCGCCAGTCGAAGCTCTGCAGCGTGACGTGATGGAGGCGCCCGGCACGCCGTGCCTCGGCCAGGATGGCGTCGGTGATGGCTTCCGGCGAGGCGGTCTCCGCCGGCTTGGTAGGGTCGACCTTGGTCTCGATGTTGAAGTTGATCTGGCCCGCGCCGCGCCGGTCGGCCAGCGCGAACAGCTCTGCCAGGGTGGGAATGCGTTCGCCGTCGCGCGGCACCTGCGTGGCGAACTGCTGGCCGTACTTGGTGTTCGGGTTCAGCCGGCCGACGTCGTAGGTCTTGAGCTGGGCCAGGGTCAGTTGATGGATGGCGGGGCCGGTGGCACTCAGCCAGCGGCCCTGGGCGTCGCGCGTGTGGTCGGGGTTGAGGGCGGTGTCGTGGGAAATCACGGCCACGCCGTCGGCCGTGAGACCGATGTCGAGCTCCAGCGTGGTGACGCCGAGGCTGATCGCATGGTCGAAGGCGGCCAAGGTGTTCTCGGGTGCAAGGCCGCGGCCACCACGGTGCGCCTGCAGGTCCAGGAAGCGCTGTTCCGGCGCCTTGGGCACGGCCCGGCAGGCGGCCAGGCTGGCGAAGGCGGGAAGCAGGACGAGGGTGCCGCGGCCGAGCAGGGCGCGCCGGGACAGGGGCTGGGGAGGCGACGTGGACATGCCCTGATTCTGGACGCCGCCGATGACGGTGGCGTCAGCGCCAGCGCCGGGGTTTGCCCGGGGACACGGGACGTGTGGCAAGCAGCCGGGACGCGCCCTGCAGTGCCCGTGCGACGCGGCCACGGCGAAGCGTGCGTGGCCGCGTCCTTCGCACGCTATCGGAGCTGCACCTTGATGCCGTCCGCCAGCATGGTGATGTCGCCGATCTCGTAGGTCTTGCGGCCGACGGTCAGGTCTTCCTTGCGGAAGGTGTGCAGGGCCTGGCCCTGCAACAGCTCCTGCGCGACGGCGGCGCCTGCGCGCTGCAGGCGCACGGCGTCCTGGCCACCCACGCCGTCGAACACCACGCGCTCCGTGCGCGGCTGGTCCAGGCGCAGGCTCAGCGTCTCGGGGTCGTAGCGCAGCATGCTGCTCACAGCCACCTGGCCGCCCACCTGCGACGGATTGAGGAAGGGGCTGGCGATGGTGACGGCGGTGGTCAGCATCGCGCGATTGGCGCCCGGGTCCAGGTCCAGCCGCGGGTCGCGCAGCGTGACGTCCAGTAGGCCGCCGGCGCTCTGGCGCAAGGGGAATTTCTTCGCCACCTGGGCTTGCAGTTCCTCGCGCGAGGCCGTGTATTCGCTGGTGAAGAAGTTGAAGCCGGCCCAGGCGCTGCGCAGCGGCGCGGCCCCCAGCAGGAGCAGGGCGCCGCCGCTGGCGAGCAGGTGGCGGCGTGCGGCGAGGTCGGGTTGCGTCATGCGAGGTTTGAAGGTGAGGCCAGGGATGGGTTCCTCGGCCGTCGAAGAGGTGGTGTCCGCATGTTTCGCGGACGTTCGATCAATGGGCCGGGCGGTGGCATGTGCGCGTGGCATCGGGCGGCCGGCGGGGCCGAGGACGGCCGCCTCCGTGTTCAGTCCAGCCGCGCGCCGGAGGCCTTCACCGCCGCCGCCCAGCGCGGCGTTTCCGCCTGCAGGAAGCGGCCGAAGTCAGCGCTGCCGAGGAAGGCCGGATCCGCGCCCTGGCTCACCATGCGGCTCTTCAGGTCGGGCCGGGCCAGAACCTGCTGGAAGGCGCCGCTCAGCCTGTCGACCACGTCCTTGGGCGTGCCGTCCGGCACGAAGAAGCCGTAGAAGCCCACCACCTCGAAGCCCTTGAGCCCGGCCTCGATGGCGGTCGGGATGTCCGGCAGCGCTGGGTTGCGCTCGCGGCTGGTCACGGCCAGGGCGCGCACCTTGCCCTGCTTGTGGTAGCTCGCGGCCTGGGGAATGGACTCGGCCATGAACTGCACCTGTCCGCCCATCAGGTCGGTGAAGGCCGGTGCGCTGCCGCGGTAGGGAATGTGGACCATGAAGATCCCGGCCGCGCTCTTGAACATCTCGGGCACCAGGTGGCTGATGCCGCCGTTGCCGGCCGAGCCGTAGTTGATCTGGCCCGGCCGCGCCTTGGCGTACTGGATGAACTCGCCCAGCGTCTTCGCCGGCACGTTGTTGTTGACCAGCAGCGCCAGCGGCTGCATGGCGGTGCGCGCCACCGGTGTGAAGTCGCGCAGCGTGTCGTAGGGGAGGTGGCGGTAGAGCGCGCCGTTGATCACCGCCACGCCGGTGTTGGCGAGCATCAGCGTGTAGCCGTCGGCCGGGCTCTTTGCGACGAAGTCGGCGCCCACCGAGCCGCCCGCGCCCGGCTTGTAGTCCACCAGCACCGGCTGGCCGAGCACGGCCTGGAGGCGGTCGGTGAGCAGGCGGGCATGCTGGTCCAGCGGACCGCCGGCGGGAAAGCCGATGACGATCTTCAGCGGCTTGTCGGGAAAGGCGGCCTGCGCGGCCAGGCCCGTGCACAGCGCCAGCGTGCCCAGCAGGGCGGCCAGGCCGCGGCGGCGCATCGGCGTGCGGTGTTCTTGCTTCATCGGCGTCTCCGTTCTTGTGAGGGCGCCGATGATAGTGAGCGGCCTCTGCCGCCCGCGAATGTCGCTCAGTCGTGCAGCGACGACAGGAACTGCTTCAGCTCCGCCGTCTGCGGATTGCCGAACAGCTCGGCCGGCGGGCCCATCTCGTGCACGCGACCCTGGTGCATGAAGATGACGCGGTCGCTCACCTTGCGGGCGAAGCTCATCTCGTGCGTGACCATCAGCAGCGTCATGCCCTCGTCGGCCAGCGACTCCACCACGCGCAGCACTTCGCCCACCAGCTCGGGGTCGAGGGCGGAGGTGATCTCGTCGCACAGCAGCACGGCCGGCTCCATGGCCAGGGCGCGGGCGATGGCCACGCGCTGCTGCTGGCCGCCCGAGAGCTGGTCGGGCATGGCGTCGAACTTCTCGGCCAGGCCCACGCGGGCCAGCAGCTTGCGCGCCTGTGCCTCGGTCTCGGCCTTGTTCTTCTTCTTGACCAGCGTGGGCGCCAGCATCACGTTGCGGCCCACCGACAGGTGCGGGAAGAGGTTGAAGCTCTGGAAGATCATGCCCACGCGCTGGCGCAGCTCGCGCATGGCCATGGCGCTGTCGTGCAGCAGCGGCTTGGCGTCGACGGTGAGCGCGCCTTCCTGGAACTCCTCCAGGCCGTTGATGCAGCGCAGCAGGGTGCTCTTGCCCGAGCCGCTCTTGCCGATGATGGCGATCACCTCACCACGTGCTACTTCCAGGTCGATGCCCTTGAGCACCTGGTTGCTGCCGTAGGACTTCTTGAGCGCCGTGATGCGCACGATGGGCGCGCCGGGCTCGACATGGGCGTGGGTTTCAGGAACGGCGGCCATGGGTCTTTCTTTCGAGATGCTTGGCGTAGAGGCTGACGGGGAAGCACAGCGCGAAGTACATGAGCGCCACGCAGGCGAACACGGTGAAGGGGCGGAAGGTGGCGTTGGAGATCATCCCGCCCGCCTTGGTCAGCTCCACGAAGCCGATGACCGAGGCCAGCGCCGTGCCCTTGATGACCTGCACCAGGAAGCCGACCGTCGGCGCGATGGCGATCTTGACGGCCTGCGGCAGGATCACATGCCGCATCTGCTCGCCGAAGTTCAGTGCCAGGCTGGAGGACGCCTCCCACTGGCCGCGCGGGATGGCGGCCACGCAGCCGCGCCAGATCTCGGTGAGGAAGGCGCTGGTGTAGAGCGTCAGCGCCAGCGCCGCCGAGGTCCACGGCGACACGTCGATGCCGAAGAGCGCGATGCCGAAGTAGGCCAGGAAGAGCTGCATCAGCAGCGGCGTGCCCTGGAAGAGCTGCACATAGCCGCCGATGAGCCGCTGCACGGCCTTGCCGCCGCGCAGCCGCGCCGCGAGCAGCAGGCCGCCGACCACGCCGCCGCCCACGAAGGCGATCAGCGACAGCACCACCGTCCAGCGGGCGGCGAGCAGCAGGTTGCGGAGGATGTCCCAGAGGGTGAATTCGACCATCGTGGTGCTCCTTCAGCGGCCGAAGAACCGGGGGCCGGCCCAGTTGAACAGGCGCCGTGCGCCGATGGCCAGCAGCAGGTAGATGACCGTGGCGACGATGAAGGCCTCGAAGGCGCGGAAGTTGCGGCTCTGGATGAGGTTGGCGGCGTAGCTCAGCTCCTCGACCGAGATCTGGCCGCACACCGCCGAGCCCAGCATCACGATGATGATCTGGCTGACCATGGCCGGCCACACCTTCTTCATGGCGGGCGGCAGCACCACGCGCACGAAGGTCTGGGCCCGCGTCAGCGCCAGGCTGGCGGCGGCCTCGATCTGGCCCTTGGGCGTGGCCTCCACGCCGGCGCGGATGATCTCGGTGGCATAGGCGCCGAGGTTGAGCACCATGGCGATGATCGACGCCACCTCGGGCGTGAGCTTCACCCCTGCGGCCGGCAGTCCGAAGAAGATGAAGAACAGCTGCACGATGAAGGGCGTGTTGCGGATCAGCTCCACATAGGTGCCCACCACCCAGCGCAGCCAGCCCGGCCCCCAGGCCCGCGCCCAGGCGCAGCCGATGCCCAGCGCCATGCCGATCACGGTCGCGATGGCCGTGAGCCCGAGGGTCCACGCCACCCCCTTGAGGAGCAGCGGCCATTCCGAAAGGATGGCCCAGAAGTCGAAGGTCATGGGAGGTCTCGGGCGATGCGACTACAGGACGCGATCAAGCAACGGGGGGCTATCAGACCGGCAGGTCGCCGGCCGCCTTGCCGAGCCACTGCTTGGACATCTTGTCGAGGGTGCCGTCCTTCTTGGCGGCCGCGATGATCTCGTTCACCTTGGCCTTGAGCGCGTCCTCGCCTTTGGCGATGCCCACGAAGCAGGGGCTGTCCTTGAGCAGCAGCTTGAACTCGGTGTTGATCTGCGGGTTCTTGCGGATCATCTCGGCGGCCACGGCGCCGCTCATGGCGATCACCTGCGTCTGGCCGGCCACGTAGGCGGCGACGGTGGCGTTGTTGTCCTCGAAGCGGCGGTAGTCCACGCCGCTCGGGGCCACCTTGTTCAGCTCCTGGTCTTCCATGGCGCCGCGGGTCACGGCCACGGTCTTGCCGGTGAGGTCCTTGAAGTCCTTGACGGCCATCGTCTTCTTGGCGAACACGCCCTGGAAGAAGGGCGCATAGGCCGAGCTGAAGTCGATGACCTTCTCGCGCTCGGCGTTCTTGCCCAGCGTGCTGATGACCAGGTCGGCCTTCTTGGTCTGCAGGTAGGGGATGCGGTTGGCGCTGGTCACCGGCACCAGTTCCAGCTTGACGCCCATCTTCGAGGCGATCAGCTTGGCCATGTCGATGTCCAGGCCCTGGGGCGCCATGTCGGTGCCGACGAAGCCGTAGGGCGGGTAGTCGGTGGGAATGGCCACCTTCAGCGTCTTGGACTTGAGCACGTTGTCCAGCGCGCTTTGGGCATGCGCGGCACCGGCGAACAGTGCGGCAGCGGCCAGGCCGAGGGTGAAGAGGCGTTTGGAGGGCGTCATAGGAGCTTTCCCAGGTAGGTGGAGGAGTCGTCGGAGGAATCGGGGCCGCCGGCGGCGCCGCGCTTGCGCGCAGCAGCCTTGGACGGGGTGGTTCGCAAAAGCTGTGCCGAGGGGGCGGCGTCGGGGTTGGCGCCGCCCGCCCGCACGGGCGCCAGGGCTTCGCGCAGTCGCGCCAGCGGGTCGGGCGCGGTGGAGACGCTCAGCGCCGCCTGCACCGTGCCGATGTGTTCGGCCATCAGCGCCTCGGCCTCGGCGATGGCGCCGCGCTCCAGGGCCTCGACGATGCGCACGTGGTCCTCGCAGGACTGCTCGGCATCGTGGGTGGACTGGTAGCGCATCGCGATCAGCGTGGTGCGGGCGGTGTAGTCGCGCAGGGTGTCGGCCAGCAGCGAGTTGCCCAGGCAGTCGGCCAGGCAGACGTGGAAGTCGCCCAGCAGGTAGCTGCGCTTGCCGATGTCGTCCTGCCGCAGGGCGGCCTTTTCCTGCTGCAGGTGCAGCTTGAGGCGCTTGAGGGCCTCCTTGCGCACGCCGCTGGCGCTCTGGCGGATCAGGCCGGTCTCGATCACGCGGCGGGCCTCGAAGGCCTCGCGCGCCTCGTCCTGCGAGGGCTCGATCAGGTACCAGCCGCGGCGGGCGCTCACCGTGACGATGCCGCGCGCCGCCAGGCGGGTGAGCGCCTCGCGCACGATGGTGCGGCTGCAGTCGAAGAGCAGCGCCAACTCCTGCTCGCCCAGGCGGGAGCCGGGCGCCAATTTCTGGGCCAGGACCGCCTCGACGATGCGGTTGCTGATGTCGGTGGACGAGATCGCCATGCGCGGATGGCGAGCACGAAGCATGCCAATCTGGTATGCAAGCATGGCGCACGAATGTGGTTCATTCCTGGGATGAACCGCCCTGGCGTGCACCACGGCCATGCGAGGGCCGCACGCTTGGAGTGCGGCGGCGGCGTTAGGCCCAGGCGGCGGCCTGCGCCCGCCAACTGCGTTGTTCCTCGCCTTCCATCTGGACGGCCCCGGTCAGCTCGGCCGCCCGCGCCACGCCGTGTGCGGCGCAGTAATCGTGGAGCCCGGCCACGATGCGCTGCATCGCGGCGGGATCGATGAAGGAGGCCGTGCCCACCTGGATGGCGGTGGCGCCGGCCAGCAGGTATTCGACGGCGTCCTCGGCCGTGGCGATGCCGCCGCAGCCGATGACCGGGATGCGCACCGCCCGCGCGCATTGGTAGGTCATGCGCAGCGTGACCGGCTTGAGCGCCGGCCCCGACAGTCCGCCCATGCCATTGCCCAGCCGCGGGCGGCGGGTGTGCACGTCGATGGCCATGCCCAGCGCCGTGTTGCCCATCACCACCGCGTCGGCGCCGGCCGCTTCGGCGGCGCGGGCGATGGCGGACACGTCGCCTGCGTTGGGCGTCAGCTTGGCCCACAGCGGCAGGCCGGTGGCGCGCCGCATGGCGGCGATGGCGTCGTGCGTGCTGCGCGCACTCATGGCGAAGGCCAGGCCGTCGGCCTCCAGGTTGGGGCAGGAGATGTTGGCCTCGATGGCGGCCACGCCGGGCCTCGACAACACCTGCACGGCCGCCGCGAACTCGGCCACCGTATCGGCCGACAGCGAGACCACCACCGGCGTGCCGAAGCCCTGGTAGGCCGGCAGCACGTCGCGCACGAAGGCGTCCAGCCCCTTGCTGGGGATGCCGATGGAGTTGAGCAGGCCGCCCTGCACCTCGGCCACGCGGGGCGTCGGGTTGCCCACGCGCGTCCTGGGCGTGACGCTCTTGATCACCAGGGCACCGAGGGCGCCCAGGTCCAGCGCTTCCTGGTACTCGACGGCGAAGCAGCCGGAAGCCGGCATCACCGGGTTGCGCAGCGCCAGGCTGCCGATGCGCACCGAGAGATCAGCCATGCCAGCCTCCCACCATCTCGCGCAACGGAAACACCGGGCCCTCGCGGCAGACGCGCTGCAGGGCGACGCGGCCGTCCTGTTCGAAGGGACGCACGCAGGACAGGCACACGCCCATGCCGCAGGCCATGCGCTGCTCCAGCGCCACCTCGGCATGGATCTGCGGATGCGGCTGCAGCAGCCGGCGCAGGAGCAGCGCCAGTCGCTCGGAGCCGCAGGTGTAGACGGCGTCGCAGCCCGCGGTCAGCAGGCCGGCCAGCAGCGGTTCGACGCGGTCCACGGCGGAGCTGCCATCGCTGTCGAAGACGGCATGCACCGTGGCCGGTGCGCCGCGCAGCAGCTCACGGGCCATCGCATCGGCCGGGCTGCGGGCGGAGAGCAGCACGTCGATGGCAACGCCAGCCTGCGCGGCCTGCCGCACCAGCGGCGCCATGGTGGCCAGGCCCACGCCGCGGGCCACCAGCAGCACGCGCCGGGCGGCCGCGTCGAGCGTGAAGCCCTGGCCCAGTGGGCCCACGATCTCCATCGACTGGCCCTCGGCCAGCGTGGCCAGCGCCTGCGTGCCGGTGCCGGTCACGGCATAGAGGAACTCGACCGTGCCTGCTTCGGGCCCCGTGCCGTACACGCTCATGGGCCGCAGCAGGAAGGGCTGCAGGGCGCTCGTCTGCGGGCAGCGCAGTTGGTAGAACTGGCCGGGCCGTGTGGCGCTGGCCAGGTCCACCTCGGCCTGCAGACGCAGGTAGCGGTAGCGCGCGTTGACCGCCTGGTGGGCCGTCACGCGGCAGCGGTGGCTGGCCACCCGGGCCGGGGCGGCCGTGGCGCAGGTGGCGGGCAGATCGTCGACAACGGTGCAGTTCATGGCGCGGCCTCTGCGGGAAGCAGGACGGGGAGGGCGGGGGCGGTCGGCTGTCCGCCGCGCAGCGACGCGACGGCGTCGCGCAGCACGGCGATGCCGGCATCCAGGTCGTCCGCCGACAGCGCCTCGTGCGGGTTGTGCGAGCCGTGCGCGTTGCGCACGAAGAGCATGGCCGAGGGAATGCCGGCGGCAGCGAACACGGCCGCGTCGTGGCCGGCGCCGCTGGGCAGGCGCTCCAGGGGCTGGCCGAGCGCGGCCCCGGCGGCCTCGAAGCGGCGGATCCAGCCCTCGTCCATGGTGGCCGGCGCGCTGGCGACAGGCTCGTCGAATTCGAAGCGCACGCCGCGCTCCGCGGCCACCGTCTCGCATTCCTGCTTCAGCAGTGCATGGAAACGGCGCAGCGTCTCGGCGTCCTGGCTGCGCACCTCGAAGCTGAATTGCACCTCGCCCGGGATCACCGACACCGCATGCGAGGCGGCGGGGGTGGTGAAGATGCCGGCGGTCATCACCAGGTCCATGCCCATCTGCAGCAGCACGCGCCAGTGCTCGTCCATGCGTGCCAGCAGTTGGGCCACGGCCAGCACGGCGTCGTGGCGCAACCAGCGCGGAACGGCGCCCGAGTGGCCGGTCTCGCCCAGGCAGCGCACGCGGTTGTGGCGCAGGTTGCCGCGGATGCCGGTGACGGCCGCCACCGGCCAGTGGCGGGCCACCATCACCGGCCCCTGCTCGATGTGCAGTTCCAGGTAGGCGGCGACGGGTCCCGGCAGCAGCGGCTCGCCGCGTGCGATAGCCGCCACGTCGGCGCCGCAGTGGGCCAGGGCTTCGCCCAGCGTGCCGGTGCCCGTGCGATGGCGCAGCGCCAGCGCCGCGGCGGGCAGGCGGCCCAGCAGCGCCAGGGAGCCGACATAGGCCCGGCCGTACCAGGCGCTTTCCTCGCCGCGCAGCGCCAGCACCCGCAGCGGCGGAAGGCTTTGCCAGTCGCGCGCCAGCGCCTGCAGCACCGCGATTCCGGCCACCACGCCGGCCAGGCCGTCGTAGTTGCCGCCCTGGGGCACTGAGTCGACGTGCGAGCCGATGACCACGGCCGGTTCGTCCCGACGGTCGGCCGCGATGCGCAGCCACAGGTTGCCGGCGCGGTCGGCTTCGGCGGCCAGGCCCATTGCTTCGGCCTCCTGCGTCAGCAGCGTCAGCGCGGCGCTTTCGCCGTCGCCATAGCTTTCGCGGGTGATGCCGAGGCCGTCATGGGTGGCCTGGCCGATCCGGTCCAGAAGATCGAAGGGCGTCATGCCGCCACCCCCGTGCCGCCGTGGGCCACCGACCATTCGATGGGCGAGGCGCTGAATTCGGCCAGCATCTTCAGCGCGGCGTCGTCGAGGCAGCCCGCCTGCTGGAGGGCCGCGTGCAGATGGCGCCACGAGGCCAGGGCGTGCAGCGCCACCGGCGCCGAGGCGGGCGGCACCTGCGGATAGATGGCGTAGTCGAACAGCACCAGCACGTCGTCCACCTGCGCGCCGGTCTGGCGCAGCGCGGCCGCGGCGGCGTTCTTGGAGCGGCCGTCGGTGCTCACGTCGTCCACCAGCAGCGTGCGGCAGCCCGGAGCCAGCCGCCCCTGCAACTGCGCCTGCACGCCCCAGCCGATGGGCCGCTTGCGCAGCGTGAGCAGGGGCAACGACAGGCGCTCGGCCAGCCAGGCGGCCAGCGCGATGCCCGAGCTTTCGGTGCCCACCACGGCGCCGATGCCCTGTTCGCGCACCCGCGGCGCCACCGCCTCGGCCATGCGGTCCAGCAACTGGCGTCGACGCGCGGGTTCGGCCAGCAGGGCATGCACATCGACGTAGACCGGGCTGGCCCAGCCCGAGGTGTAGAAGAAGGGGGTGCCTTCGGCCAGGCGCACGGCGTCGGCCTCGACCAGGGCGCGGGCCACGGAGGCGGCGTCGGATTCGGAAAAGATCATGGGCTTGCAGAAAGGAGCAAGCGGCGCATCCTAGGCAGCCGTCTCGGCGCGGCGAAGTGCAAAAATCTCCGCGAGCCGTTCCGATCCGCGATGGCTCGGCCCCGGGCGGCCCGCGCCCGACGCCCGAACGCCCGCATGCCCCGTCCTCCTTCTCCCCGCAGCTTTGCCCGGCAGCTCGATGTCGGCACGCTCGACCTCTTCGTGCTGGTGTGCGAGACGGGCAGCATCGCCCGCGCGGCCGAGCGCGCGCAACTGGTCGCCTCGGCCGCCAGCAAGCGCATCGCCGAGCTGGAGTCGCTGGCCCAGGCGCCGCTGCTGGTGCGCCATGCCCGGGGCGTGCGGCCCACGCCGCTGGGCCTTGTGCTGTTGTCGCATGCGCAGGCCATCCTGCTGGCGGTCGAACACCTGCGCGAGGATCTTGCCGAAGCCGCCCAGGGCATCCGCGGCCGCGTGCGCGTGTGCGCCAGTGCCTCGGCGGTGGAGCAGTTCCTGCCGGCGGACCTGGCCGACTTCATGCGTCGCCATCCCGACATCCGCATCGACCTGCGCCAGGCCGCCAGCCGCGCGGTGGCGCAGGCGGTGCGCGAGGGGACGGCCGACGTGGGCGTGTGCGGGCCCAGCGACGACGTGCTGGGCCTGGAAAGCCGGCCCTACCGGCAGGAGCAGCTGGTGCTGGTCGTGCCGCGCGGCCATGCACTGGCTCGGCTGCGGCGGGTGGCCTATGCGCGCACGCTGGACTGGCCGCAGGTGGGCCTGCGCGACAGCAGCACGGTGCAGGCGGCGCTGTCGCAGGAAGCCAGCAGCACCCGCCGTGTGTTGCGCCGTCACATCGAAGTGGACAGCCTGAGCGCCCTTTGCCGCATGGTGGAGGCGGGACTGGGCGTCGGCGTGATGCCCGAAGGCGCCTTCCGCGCGCTGGCCGAAGGCACGCCCCTGCGCGCCGTGCCGCTCACCGATGTCTGGGCTCGGCGGGAGTTGCGCCTGTACGCGCAGCGTTTCGACGGCTTGCCCGCCGTGGCCCAGCGCTTCGCCGATCACGTCGCCCCCGTCTGAGGCAGCCGCAGCGGTCGACGGCCGCGCGCTGTTGCGGGTTCCGCACCTGGGCTGCCACGGCACGACAGTTATTCAAATACCGCAAACGTATGTTTTACATTGTCAGGAACGAGGCAAAATGTATTCAGGACGGCGCGGAAATGCCGATAAGAGAAGAAAACTCCGGATGACCGTCTGCCGGCCGCAGGCATGTCCCCCTGAAAGCCCTTGCCCTGACCGCCAGCGCCACGCCTCTTTCGATGGATCTCGACGACCCGCTGAAGCCTGACCTGGTCCATGACCTGACCGGGCCTGTGCGCGTGATGGCCGATGCGCTGGACGGATTGGCGGTGGGCTTGTGCCTGTTCGACGACCAGGACCGCTGCCTGCTCTGGAACCGCACCTTCCTGCGTTTCTTTCCGGAACACGAGGGCCATGTGCATGTCGGCGAGTCGTACCGCGACAACCTGCGCCGCTTCTACGGCGTAAGGCTGGCGTCCGACGAGCGCGGCCAGCTCGACCGCTTCGTTGCCGAGGGCCTTCAGCGCCACCGTGCGCAGCACAGGCCCTTCGCCTTCGAGCACCGGGGGCGTTGCCTGTGGGTGTCGTCCCTGCCCATGCCCGGCATCGGCCGGGTGCGCATGTGGCGCGAGGAGGGCGGCGTGCAGCTGTCGGGCTCCGCCGGCACCTCGGGCATCGCCGGCCTGGACAGCCAGGCGCTGCTGGACCACATGCCGGACGGCGTGATGATCACGTCGCCCGACCAGCGCATCGTCTGGGTCAACGAGCCCTTCCTGGCGATGTACGGCCTGCGCGAGCGCCAGGCGGCCATCGGCAGCACCTTCGAGCAGGTCTTTCGCGCCGCCTGGTCCGCCACGGCGCGCGAGGGGGAGCGGGCAATGTTCGACGAGGGCGTGGCCATCCTGGGCGAGAACCTTCACTTCACCGGCGCGCCTTTCGAGCTGCCGCTGCCCGATGCGCGCTGGAGCCGGGTGATCGGCGAGCGCAGCGCCGGCGGCACCTGCTTCTTCGCCCATGTGGACATCACGCTGCTCAAGCGCCAGCAGCAGCAGCTGTTGATGGCCAACTGGCGCACCTGGGAAAGCGACACGCTGCTGCGCCAGAAGTCCACCATGCTGGAGGCCGCGCTCGAGCGGATGGAGCAGGGCATCATCATGGTCAACCCCCAGGGCGTGGTGGAGGTCTGCAACAAGCGGGTGGTGGAACTGCTGGACCTGCCGCCCGAGCTGATGGCGTCGCGGCCGGCCTTTCGCGAGGTGCAGGCGATCCAGCTCGCCCAGCGTGTGGCCCGCGGCATGCCGCCCGGACTGGCGGCGCAGCCGCAGGCGATCCCCTTCGACCAGCCCTACCGCTACGAACGCCAGCAGCCCGACGGCCGCGTGATCGAGGTCTACAGCGTGCCCATGGATGGCGGCGGCGCCGTGCTCACCTACACCGACATCACCGACCGCCGCCGCAGCGAGGAGCGCATCCGCTACCTGGCGCGCCACGACGGCCTGACCTCCCTGGTCAATCGCGAGGTCTTCCTGGAGCACATGGCCGGCGCCGCGCTGGCCGCCAGCCACGGCGGCGAGGGCTTCGCCGTGCACTACATCGACATCGACAACTTCAAGCCCATCAACGACCGCTACGGCCATGCGGCCGGGGACAAGGTGCTGGTGACCGCCGCCCGGCGCATGCGCGAGGTGATCGGGCCGGGCGACGTGCTGGCGCGCATCGGCGGCGACGAATTCGCGCTGCTGCAGCACGGCACCAACGCGCCTTCGGCCGCGCGTTCGCTGGCCGAGCGCATGCTGCTCGCGCTGGGGCAGCCGATGGAGGTCGACACGCAGACCCTGTCGGTGAAGGCGTCCGTGGGCATCGCGCTGTCCACCGGCGTGGGCGACGACCCGGACGAGCTGATCCGCCGGGCCGACAGCGCCATGTACCTGGCCAAGGCGCGGGGCGCTGGCGGCGTGTGCCTGTTCGGGGCGGTGGGCGGCTGGGCCGGCGAGGGCGCGGACTCGTCGCCTATGTGACGCGGAAGGGGCTTTCCCGGTGTCGTGTGCCCGGGGGCGGGGCGTAGGCTGGCGGCTTTTGTCGCGACACCGCATTCCTTCACCCATGTCTGCCGACCGCCCGCACTACCGCTTCTGGCCCAAACGCCTGCCGCACGCCATCACGCTGCCCGCCACCTCGCTGTGGCACAACCTGGCCACCAGCGCGCAGCGCTATCCCGACAAGGCGGCGCTGGTCTACTTCGACCGCGTGACCTCGTACCGCGAACTGGCGGCGCAGGTCGAGGCACTGGCCGGCGCGCTGCATGCGCTGGGCGTGCGCCGCGGCGACCGCGTGGTGCTGGACATGCAGAACACGCCGCAACTGGTGGTGGCGCATTTCGCCATCCTGCGGGCCAACGCCGTGGTGGTGCCCGTCAACCCGATGAACCGGGCCGAGGAGCTCAAGCACTACATCAGCGATCCGGACGCCAAGGTCGCCATCACCACGGCCGATCTGGCGCCAGAGCTGGCCAAGGCGAGCAATGCACTGCCCGAGGGGGAACGGCTCGCGCACCTGGTCGTCACCCAGTTCACCGATGCCTTCGATGCGGCAGCGGCGGACGGCCCGTCCATGGCGCCGGCCTGGAAGAACTGGCTGCTCACCCGCCACGAACTTCCGCGGCTCGATGGCGGCGAGGTGCATGCCTGGACCGACTTGATGGCCCGCAACGCGCCCGCGCCGGCGCACGAGGTGGGCGCCGACGACATGGCCCTGCTGCCCTACACCAGCGGCACCACCGGCCTGCCCAAGGGCTGCGTCCACCTGCACCGCAGCCTGATGCACAACGCCGTCTCGGGCCAGATGTGGGGCTGCGCCCATGCCGACACCGTGGTGCTGGCGGTGGTGCCCATGTTCCACATCACCGGCATCGTCAGCATGATGCACACGGCCATCCTGGCGGCGGCGGCGCTGGTCATCATGCCGCGCTGGGACCGCGACGTGGCCGGGCACCTCATCTCCACCCGCAAGGTCACGAGCTGGACCAACATCCCGACGATGGTGATCGACCTGCTGGCCAGCCCGCACTTCAAGAACTACGACCTGTCCAGCCTGATCTACATCGGCGGTGGCGGGGCTGCCATGCCGCAGGCCGTGGCGCAGCGGCTGCTGGACGAGTTCGGCCTGGCCTACCAGGAAGGCTATGGGCTCACCGAAACGGCCGCGCCCTCGCACAGCAACCCGCCCGACCATCCCAAGCAGCAATGCCTGGGCATGCCCTTCATGGGCGTGGACGCGCGCGTGGTCGACCCCGACACGCTGCAGGAACTGCCACCCGGGGAGTCCGGCGAGATCATCATCCATGGCCCGCAGGTCTTCGAGGGCTACTGGAAGCGACCCGATGCGACCGCATCGGCCTTCATCGAGTTCGAGGGCAAGCGCTTCTTCCGCTCGGGCGACATGGGTCGCATGGACGAGGAGGGCTACTTCTTCATCACCGACCGCCTCAAGCGCATGATCAATGCGAGCGGCTTCAAGGTCTGGCCGGCGGAGGTGGAGCTGCTGATGTTCCGCCACCCAGCCATTCAGGAGGCCTGCGTCATCGCCACCCGCGACACCTACCGCGGCGAGTCGGTCAAGGCGATGGTGGTGCTGCGGCCTACGCACAAGGGCACCACCGCCGAGGACATCATCGGCTGGTGCCGTGAGAACATGGCCGCCTACAAGGTGCCGCGGCAGGTGCAGTTCCTCGATGCGCTGCCCAAGAGCGGCAGCGGCAAGGTCATGTGGCGCCTGCTGCAGGAGGCGGAGGACGGGGCGAAGTAGACATCCCGCCCCTCGACGCGGACGCCCCGTGGCGGCCACTGCGGCACAAAAGAAAACGGCCCGCGCGAAGCGGGCCGTTCTCATTCAGGCCATGCACCTGCCGGTGGGATGCACCAGCAGGGCAAAGGGCTGATTTCAGTACGAGTTGCGATAGCCACCGCCACCGCCGCCGTAGCCGCCGCCGCTGCCACGACGATCACCGCCGCCACCGGTGCGCGGCGTCATCGGACGGGCCACGTTCACGGTCACGGCGCGGCCGTCGATGCTCTGGCCGTTGAGGCCGTTGATGGCAGCCTGGGCTTCTTCGGCCGAGCCCATCTCCACGAAGCCGAAGCCCTTGGAGCGGTCGCTGTCGCGGTCGATCATGACCTTGGCCGAGTTGACGTGGCCGAATTCGGAGAAGTGACGCTGGAGGCTTTCGTCACGGGTGCTGTAGGCCAGATTGCCAACGTAGAGTCTGTTTTCCATGGGTTTCTTTCGTTCTGCCGCGTTTGAAGTTCGATGCGGCAAGGTGGGTTGAAGGGGAAGCGATCAGCGCTGCGGCGGACGCTTGCGCGGCGCGGCAGAGGCTCCACCCGAGCGTTGCTCGAGATGGCGGAAGGTGAGGCGACCCTTGTTCAGGTCGTAGGGCGACATCTCGATGGAGACCTTGTCGCCGGCCAGCACGCGGATGCGGTGCTTGCGCATCTTTCCGCCCGTGTAGCAGATGAGGGTGTGCCCGTTGTCGAGCGTGACGCGAAAGCGGGAGTCCGGCAGGACTTCTTCCACCTTGCCTTGCATTTCGATCAGTTCTTCCTTGGCCACGAAGCTCCTTGTCAGTGATGGGGTCGGTCGGCCTGTATCAGGCCAGCTGGTTGTTCAGCACGAAGTGCTGGCCCTGGGCGAGGGCATAGCGCTCGGCGTTGGCGGCGCTGTCGAATCGCGGGATGAACCGGAAGATCCGGTCGTGCATGCCGCGGCGGATGGAGACGGACGCGGCGTACTGGCCGGTGTCGGTCAGCCGCGTCAGCGGTGTGATGAGGTAGCGGCCCAACGATTGGGCGGGAATGTTCTGCATGAAATCGAAGTTCGTGATCCGCGTCCGGCGCGGACCTGCGCTGGGTGGCAAGCCGAAGGCTGCCATGCGCAGAAAAGTGAAACCCTGGGGGGTGGATCCAGCCCGCAAGAAAGGGTGATGCGGACGGGCGATGAACTCGCCGAAGAAGATGGGCGTCCGGCCAGAATTTTGGGACCGAAGCCTGGGCAGCCCGGGAAGCTGCGCGGTGCCAATCAAGGGCGGGGGCGGCGAGTACGCCCCGGCCAATCAACGGAGTATAGCCGATCACGGCTGACTCTGCTCAAAAATCCCCTCCGGCGGCCACGGCGGGTGTTACGCTGTGTCATCGACGCTTGGAAGGGCACGAATGAACACTGCCTCGCTTTCTAGACCTCGGCAGGATGCACTGCGCATCGAGCTTCCGCGGGTGGCCAACCTTCTGCAACGCCGGCGTGCCGGCGAGATCGATGAAGCGACGATCGACGATCTGGTGGCCTTGTCCTGGCTGGAATGGATGGGTGGATCCCTCCAACTGACGACCACGGGCTCCAACATCTGCAGGCAGCAGAAGCTGAGAGAGGACTAGCGTCTTCGGCGCAGCGCGCCCCCCGCGTCGGTACTGCCTTTCACGGCTGTTTGTCGCCTTCGCCCCGGGAGCAGAAAGGCCGCGCAGGGCGGTGCGCAGCAATGCGCGCCAGTGACACAGGGGTGTCAGAAATGATGGTTATGGCGGCTATCCAGTTTTTCTGTGGAAAACGTTGGGGATAAGGTGGTGGCGGCGTCGCCAAACCCCATTGTTGCGGTGTGTTTCCTTGGATTGCTGCTTATCTGAGCAGTCGGACGGGGCGCATCGGGCCTCTCAGTCCCGGCCGGCCCGTACCTCGGGCACCACTCGGGCATTGCGGCGGAACGTCCAGTAGGCGCTGGCCCAATCCATCAGCACGATCAGCCGGTTGCGAAAGCCGATCAGGAAATAGACGTGCACGAACAACCAGAACAGCCAGGCCGGATAGCCCGAAAAGCGCAGCGCGCCGAAGGGCGTGGGCACATCGGCCACTGCCGCGTTGCGGCCGATGGTGGCCAGGCTGCCCCAGTCCTTGTAGCGGAAGGCCTGCGGGGGACGTCCGGCCTGGCGGGCAAGGATGTTGCGGGCAGCGGTGCGTCCCATCTGCTTGGCGGCCGGTGAGACGCCCGGCACGGGGCGGGGCGCCTGTCCCGGCACATGGCTCATCGCCGCCGCCAGATCGCCCACCACGCTGATCTCCGGGTGGCCCGGCAGGCTCAGGTCGGCCTGCACGCGGATCCGCCCTGCGCGGTCGCATTCGGCGCCGGTGGCCTCGCCCAGCAGACGCCCCAGGGGCGATGCGGCCACGCCGGCGGCCCAGATCACGCAGCGGCTGTCGATGCGGACGACCTCGCCTTCGCTGCCGCCTTCGCGCACCTCCAGCCCGTGGGCATCGATGCGCGTGACCATCGCATTGAGCCGCACCTTCACGCCCAGCTTCTCGAGTTGCTGCCGGGCCCGTTCGCTCAGGCCCTCGGGCATGGCCTGGAGCACGCGGCTGCTGCCTTCGACCAGCAGCACCTCCGCGGTCGAAGGCACGATGCGGCGGAACTCGCCCGCCAGCGTGTGACGTGCGATCTCGGCCAGGGTGCCGGCCATCTCGACACCGGTGGGGCCGCCGCCGATCACCACGAAGGTGAGCAGCGCGCGTCGACGCTCGGGGTCTTCCTCCAGTTCGGCCAGCTCGAAGGCCGTCAGCACCCGACGCCGGATCTCGAAGGCATCGGCCAGGGTCTTGAGTCCCGGCGCGTCGGCGGCCCATTCGTCATGGCCGAAGTAACTGTGGGTGGCCCCTGCCGCCACGATGAGATGGTCGTAGGGAACGGCATGGCCATTGGTGAGGTGCACGCACTTCGCCGCTGCATCGATGCCGCCGACCTCGCCGAGCAGGGTGGTCACATTCGGCTGCTTGCGGAACAGCCAGCGCGATGGGGCCGCGATGGACGGGGCGGCAAGCCCCGCCGTGGCCACCTGGTAGAGCAAGGGCTGGAAAAGGTGATGGTTGGTCTTCTCGATCACCACGATGTCCAGCGGCTTGCCGCGCAGGGTGCGCGCAGCCTCGAGTCCGCCGAAGCCGCAGCCGACGATCACCACGCGTGGAAGGGCAGGGGTGCTTTGTGCAGAGGGCATCGGCCCATTATGGAAGTGCGGGTCGGCGCGCCAGCGGCGTAGCGGGCCTGCGCGCTTTCGTCCTACGTTTCGTGGGCATGCGGCCGGCTACAAACACCGATCCCGCGACGACTGGCCCGCTTTCCGGGAGCCGGAACATCCACGGAGACTCATGACTTCCCACCATTCGAGAACCGCGCTCGCGAGCCCCGATCTGCTGCACGCCTACCGGCAGGTCCGGTCGCACAGCATGGCCCTCGCGGCGCCGCTGTCCGCCGAGGACCAGTGCATCCAGTCGATGCCCGATGCGAGCCCGACCAAATGGCATCTGGCGCACACCACCTGGTTCTTCGAGGCCGTGCTGCTCGATCACCATGCCGCCGGCTACCAGGCGCTGGATCGGCGCTTCCATTACCTCTTCAACTCCTACTACGAAGCGCTGGGGCCGCGGCATCCACGGCCACAGCGCGGACTGCTGACCCGTCCCTCGCTGGAGGAGGTGCTGGCCTACCGCCGCCATGTGGACGTGGCGGTGGAGGCGCTGCTCTCGTCGGCCGACGCACCGACGCTGGCGCGGATCGAGCCAGTGCTCACGTTGGGCCTGCACCATGAGCAGCAGCATCAGGAGCTGTTGCTCACCGACATCCTGCATTCCTTCTCGTGCAACCCGCTGCTGCCTGCGTATCGCGCGCCTTCCGCCCCTGCACTGCGGCTTGCTGCGGCCACGCCGTCGCTGGCCTGGCTGGAGCATCCCGGGGGCATGGCCGCCATCGGGCATGAAGGCGACGCGTTCGCCTTCGACAACGAGGGGCCGCGCCACGCGGTGCTGCTGCAACCCTTTGCCATCGCCGATCGCCTTGTGACCTGTGGCGAGTTCGCGCAGTTCATCGCCGACGGGGGCTACGAGCAGGCGCGCTGGTGGCTGTCCGACGGCTGGGCTGCGGTGCAGGCGCACGGCTGGCGGCATCCGGCCTACTGGCTGTCGCCGGATGACCCCCGCCTGGCCCTGTCGGGGCACCATGGCACGGCGGGCTGGCATGTTTTCGGCCTCGACGGTGTGCGTCCCCTGCAGGCCGATGCGCCTGTCGCCCAGCTGAGCTTCTACGAAGCGGCCGCCTATGCCGAATGGGCCGGCGCGCGCCTGCCGACCGAGGCCGAGTGGGAGGTGGCCGCCACCACGCTGCCTGGTTTCGCCCAGGCGGAGGGCGCCGTGTGGCAATGGACCCGCTCCTCCTACGATCCGTATCCCGGCTTCCGGCCGCTTCCCGGCGTGGCCGCGGAATACAACGGCAAGTTCATGGTGGGCCAACTGGTGCTGCGTGGCGGCAGCGTGGCCACGCCGGCCGGGCATGCGCGGCCGACCTACCGCAACTTCTTTCCGCCGGCCGCCCGCTGGCAATTCAGCGGGCTGCGCCTCGCCAAGGACCTGTGATGTCTCCACCCGTCTCCCTCGCCATCCAGTCCCGCGTTGCCGACGACGGCCGCCGTGCCTTTGCGGACGACCTGGCCAGCGCGCTGGCCCACCGGCCGCGGCGCATTTCGCCCAAGTGGTTCTACGATGCGGAGGGCTCGCGCCTGTTCGACCGCATCTGCGATCTGCCCGAGTACTACCCCACCCGCACCGAACTCTCGATCCTGCGAAGCCGCGCGCCGGAAATCGCCCAGCAGATCGGTCCCGATGCCGAGATCGTCGAATTCGGTGCCGGCTCGCTGGTGAAGATCCGCCTGCTGCTCGACGCCTTGCAGTCGCCGCGCCGATTCCTGCCCATCGACATCTCGGGCGAGCATCTGCAGGGTGCGGCACGCCAGTTGCGTACCGACTACCCGGGGCTGGAGGTCACGCCGGTGGTGGCCGACTACACGCAGCACTTCGAGCTGCCCGAGCGGCTGGCCGGTGCCGGCCGGCGTGTCGGCTTCTTCCCCGGCTCCACGCTGGGCAACTTCGAGCCCGACGAGGCGCTCGCCTTCCTGCGCCAGGCCGCCCGCCTGCTGCGGGGTGGCGGCCTGCTGCTGGGCGTCGATCTGGTGAAGGACCCGCAACTGCTGCATGCGGCGTACAACGATGCGCAGGGCGTGACGGCCGCCTTCAATCTCAATCTGCTGGCCCGTGCCAATGCCGAACTGGGTGCGGACTTCGACGTGAACGCCTTCTCCCACGCGGCCTTCTACAACGCGCCCATGCGCCGCATCGAGATGCACCTGGTCAGTCGCCGCGAGCAGGTAGTCACGCTCGAGGGCCAGCGCCATGCCTTCGAGGAGGGCGAGACGCTGCACACCGAGTATTCGCACAAGTTCACCATCGACGGCCTGCGTGCGATGGCGGCGCGGGCGGGCTTCGGCATCGGCCCGGTGTGGACCGATCCGCAGCGACTCTTCAGCGTGCACTGGCTGCCTGCCGTGCAGTGACGGCATAAGCCGGGCGGGCGCCGACCGGGTTGGCGCCCGTTTCCATGTTCAGGCCGCCGCCGGTGGCCCTGGCTTCGGCAGGAGTCGCCACCGAAGCGCGCCGGCAGCGACAATCGCAGCCCGCGCCCGGCGACGGCGCGACGAACTCCTGCCGACATGAAAGCTACCTGGAACGGCGTGACCATCGCCGAAAGCGACGACACCGTGCTCGTCGAAGGCAACCACTACTTTCCCGCCGATTCGCTGCGGCGCGAGTACGTGACCTTCAGCAACAACCACACCGTGTGTCCCTGGAAGGGCACGGCCAGCTACTACTCGTTGCTGGTCAACGGCGAACTCAACCCCGAGGCGGTGTGGTACTACCCCGACCCCAAGCCCGAAGCCGAGATGGTGAAAGACCGCGTCGCCTTCTGGAAGGGCGTGAAGGTCGAGCCTTGAACAGCGCTTTCTCCCCCCTCTATACCCCGCCCGACGAGCTGGCCGCCACGTTGCGGCAGGAGGGCTATGCCGTGCTCAACCCGCGCGGTGTGGCCGAGTGGCTGGATCTGCCGCTGACCGACCTGGAAGCCTTGCAGCCCGACTGGGCGCAACTGCCGCCCGATGAATACCTGAAGGACGGCGGGCGCTACCGCCGTCGTCGCCACGCCTGCTTCACCACCGAAGGCGGGGCGCTGGTGCAGGCGCCGCATCGCGCGCATTGGCAGCCGGTCGAATACAACGCGCTGCACGGCGGCATGCAGCGCTGGTTCGCGCCCATGGAGCCCGACACCGTGGCGCGACCTGCCTGGCGCCGACTGCTGCTGAAGACGGCCGAGGCCGCAGCGGCCCTGCGCGGCGACCAGCGCTGGTACATCGAGGCGCACCAGTTCCGCATCGACACCGAAGGCGGCATCGGCCGGCCCACGCCGGAGGGCGCGCACCGCGATGGCGTGGACCTGGTGGCGGTCGCACTCGTGGGACGGCAGGGCATCAAGGGCGGCGAGACCCGCGTCTTCGAGGCGGGTGGCCGGCGCGGCGAGCGCTTCACGCTGACGGAGCCCTGGACACTGATGCTGCTGGACGATCAGCGCGTGATCCATGAATCCACGCCGATCCAGCCGGTCGCCCCCGGGACGCAGGGCTGGCGCGACACGCTGGTCATCACCTGCCGGGCCGGCGGCTTCCAGGGCGATTGATCCAGCGCAGGCTCATGGCCTGCCACCGGCCGCTGCCCCGGCGTCCTACATGGTCCCGTCAGGGTCGCGGGTTACAGTGCACCAAGGCGCCGGCGGCAAGGCCGACCGGCAGGACCAACCCACAGCGAGAGGACACCTTCATGTTCAACCACATCCTGGTTCCCATCGACGGCTCCGAGACGTCGATGCTGGCGGTGAGCAAGGCGAGCGGCCTGGCCCTGGCCTTCGGCAGCCGCATCACGCTGATCCACGTCATCGACAACTATCCCTTCATCGGCGTGGGCGCGGACTATGCCCTGGGCCAGAACGAATACCTGGCCGCTGCCACGGCCAGCGCCAACACGGCCCTGGCCCGTGGCGTGGCGGCCCTGGCCGCCGAAGGCCTGCACAGCGACCAGCGCGTGATCGACGGCCACGTGGTGCACGAAGGCATCGTGGACACGGCGAAGGCCCTGGGCTGCGACCTGATCGTGATGGGCTCGCACGGCCGCACCGGCATCGAGAAGCTGCTGCTGGGCAGCGTCACCCAGCGCGTGCTGCAGGAGGCACCCATGCCGGTGCTGGTGGTCAAGGAGCTGGAGGTCTGAGGTCTTCTCCGGCCACATCCTGAGGGTTTGGCGCGAACGGCGCCGGGCTCTCGACGCGCAAGGCCTCGCCGGTCACCGGATGGCGCAGCTGCAGCACCGTGGCATGCAGCAGCAGGCGTGGTGCGGCGGCGGCCACCCGCCCATCGCCGTACAGCGCATCGCCCAGGATCGGATGGCCCAGCGCGGCCATGTGCACCCGCAACTGGTGCGAGCGGCCGGTCTGCGGCTCCAGCAGCACATGGGTGCTGGCGCGTTCTGGCAACCACTGCAGCGTCCGCCAGCGGGTGAGGCTGGGCTTGCCGGCGGCGTCGACCTTCTGCAAGGGGCGATTGGGCCAGTCCGCCATGAGCGGCAGGTCGATGGTCTGCCAGTGCTTGGATTCCAGCGCGCCGTCGACGATGGCTTCGTAGCGCTTCCACACCTGCCGGCTTGCAAAGGCCTCGCCGAGCATCCGTTGGACGGCGAGGCTGCGCGCCATCAGGATCAGGCCGCTGGTGGCCATGTCCAGCCGATGCACCACCAGGGCGTCGGGCCAGCGCCGCTGGGCGCGGGCGGACAGACAGTCCTGCTTATCCTCGCCCCGGCCGGGCACGCTCAGCAGTCCTGCCGGCTTGTCGAAGACCAGCAGGTGCTCGTCTTCGTAGAGAGTGTCGATGGCGGCAGGGGCGTGGTTCACGGGGCGGCAGTCTAGGCGGGGAGGGCGGCAGCGTGCGCTGGCGGGGTGTCAATGCACCTCGCCAGTCCCAGCCGGGCGTGGTGGGCGCGATGCCGGCGCGCCCTGGTCAGTGAAGGGCGGGGATGCTGGGCTATGCTCGGCCGAATGCCTCCCGCTCCTGCCGACACCGCCGTCGCGCCCGACCCCGCCTCTCCCGCCGAACCCCCCCGTTTCTCCGATCTCACCCGCGTCCGCCCCTTCATGCAGCTGTGGCTGGCACGCTTGCTGGGTACCGCTGCCCAGCAGATGCTGATGGTGGCCATCGGCTGGCACATGTACGACCTGACCGGCAGCGCCTGGGACCTGGGGCTGGTGGGCCTCTACCAGTTCGCGCCCGCGCTGCTGCTGGCGCTGTACGCCGGCCATGTGGTGGACCGGCTGCACCGCGGCCGCATCCTGGCCGCCTGCCTGGGCGTGCAGGGCCTGGTCGCGCTGTCGCTGCTGGTCACGCACCTGGGTGGTGGCGACTCGCGCAACCTGCTGCTGGGTCTGTCGCTGGTGCTGGGGGCGGTGCGTGCCTTCCAGATGCCGGCCCAGCAGGCGCTCACGCCACTGCTGGTGCCGCCGCTGATGCTGCCCCGGGCCATGGCCTTCAGCTCGGCGGGGCAGCAGTCGGCCATCATTGGCGGGCCGGCTCTGGGCGGGCTGCTCTTCGTGGCGGGCATGGGTGCCGTGTATGCGACCTGCATCGGCTTCTTCATCGCGGCCGTGCTGCTGGCCGCCACCTTGCGCTACGCCCATGCGGCGCGGCCGCGCGAGCCGGTGACCACCGAAGTGCTGCTGGCCGGTGTGCGCTTCATCTGGCAGCGCAAGCCGGTGCTGGGCGCCGTCTCGCTCGACCTGTTCGCCGTGCTGCTGGGCGGCGCGGTGGCGCTGCTGCCCATCTTCGCCAAGGACATCCTGCATGTCGGCGCCTGGGGCCTCGGCCTGCTGCGCGGCGCGCCGGCGGTGGGGGCGCTGACGGCATCCATCTGGCTCACCCGGCGGCCGGTGGAGCGCCATGTGGGGCGCACGCTGCTGCAGGCGGTGGGCGTGTTCGGGCTGTGCATGGTGGTGTTCGGGCTGTCGCGCAGCTTCTGGCTGTCGCTGGTGGTGCTGGCCATCTCGGGCGCCGCGGACATGGTCAACGTGGTGATTCGCCAGACCCTTGTGCAACTGGAGACGCCCGACGCCATGCGCGGCCGGGTGAGTGCCGTCAATTCGATCTTCATCGGGGCCAGCAACCAACTGGGCGAGTTCGAGTCCGGCGCCACCGCCGCGCTGCTCGGGCCGGTGGGCTCGGTGGTGGCGGGGGGCGTGGGCACGCTGCTGGTCACGCTGGCCTGGTTCCGGCTCTTTCCGACGCTGGCCGGGCGCGACCGCATGGGCACGGGGCCGGCGCGAGAATGACGGGCTTTCCCGTCTGCGACTGTCTTCGATGCGCACCCGTTTCATCCTGATCCACACCAGCCACGCCGGCAATGTCGGCGCCACGGCGCGCGCCATGCGGACCATGGGCTTCGACGACCTGGTGCTGGTGGCGCCGCGCTGGGACAACGTGCTGCGCCGGGAGGAAACAATCCAGCGTGCCAGCGGCGCCCTCGATGTGCTGGAGAAGGCCCGCATCGTGGCCACCCTGGACGAGGCGCTGGACGGCCTGACCCATCTGTGCGCCACGGCCATGGTCTCGCGCGACTTCGGCCCGCCCACGCGGGCGCCGCGCGAGCACTTCGCGGGGCTGGTGCAGGAGGGTGGGCCGCAGCATGTGGGCCTGCTTTTCGGCTCGGAGCGCTTCGGCATGCGCAACGAGGACGTCTACCGCTGCCATGTGGCGCTGTCGATCCCCACGGCGCCCGACTTCGGCTCACTCAACCTGGCGGCCGCTGTCCAGCTGGTGGCCTACGAATGGCGGCAGGCGCTGGGCGGCTTCGAGGTGCGCTCGGCGGCACCGGTGACGCCACCGGCCGACGCCCAGGCCGTGGCCGGCATGCTGGCGCACTGGGAGCGCTCGCTGGTCGAGGTCGGTTTCCTGGACCCGGTCGCCCCCAAGAAGCTGATGCCGCGCCTGGCCCAACTGTTCAACCGCGCGCAGCCGACGATGGAGGAAATCCACATCCTGCGGGGCATCGCGAAGGCGATGGCGGAGAAGCAGCCGCTTCGGCGTTCGTGAGGGTCCTATTGCTTCGGACCTTTTGTGGCTGAACCTAGGCTGGCGGCAGCGCGCTGCATATGGGTGGCCCCTGAAGGAGTGATGGGGTCGGCGCTGCCAAAGGCGCATGGACTCTTGACCGGCTTAGTTGCGTCCATGGCGCGGCTGGCATAACCACCGGCCCCAATCGGATCCGCTTCACGCGGGCCAACAAAGCTGTGATAGAGCTGAGGATCCCGTTGAAGCGGTTGATCAACGCTGCGCGGAAACGCACTTCCGCACGCTCGCCTTGAACCACTGCTGAAACTTAGGCAACAGCGCGGCCGGTGTGGCCAGATTCAACGCCCTGGCCGGCTGCCCTTTTTGTCTGGACCAGAATGGTTTTTCAGAATGGAGAGCCAGGGCCCCATCATGGATCGTAAAAGATCAGGACTTTAGAAAAAACGCTGCTTTATTGAAACAAAAATTACTGGAAAAGCCCACAGGGCGACAGATGCAAACGTCCATATCCCGGACTCTCTCCGTAGCAAGGCAATAAATGATAGCAGGGCGCTCATAAACGTTACAGCTGCCATTGCGTAAAAAACAAGGGCTCCAGCAGCGGGGACTAAATAGATCCTCGGTGTGGATAACATGTCATTCGTCCAGAGTGCAACCGCGATAGCTCCAAGAACTAGCGTCAATATCGAGGCCAAGGAAAATCCGTATTTTTTTGTCGAAGTCATTTCGGATGGGGGATGCGTTGATAGTTTTTGATTGAAGAATGGCACCACTGCCTCTGGCGAGGTGTGGCCCATAATGGGCCGGAAGCATGTCAGGAACTTGGCCGCATTTTCAACGGTATTGCTTCACGCCATAGAAACCGCTCAATTCAAACGAATGTTGGCTCCATCGAGCTTGAGTTGCGCCTTGGCCAGAGGTTGAATCTTGCTCTCCTTGACCTTGGTGCCCTGAAGGTTCACCTCACGACTGATGGTATTGCCGGAAATTTCGAGTTTGCCGATGCGGGAGTCGGAAATATCTACGCTGCCAATCGTGTTGTTCTCCAGTCGCAGATGACGTGATTCGAGCCAGGAGGCATCCATCACGGGCAGGGTGCTGTTGCGGATCAATGCGTATTTGTTTTTTGGCGTAGTGGTCCATTCGTTGGGTTCCAATGGTCGACCTGCTCCCAAGCCTACGGAGAGCGTGGGGTCGGTGCCGAAATTACAATGCTCGATGAGCACTTCCTCGGCGCTGTCCATGCCTACCTCGAAGGAGAAATTTTTCCTTCTTCCGAGAATTTGACATTGGGAGATGGTGAGCTTGCCCATGCTGTGGGCACTTGCGTTGAGATAGCCTCCTCTGACTCGCTCAATGAGTACGTCGTTTTTTATTTCAGCGCCGCTGAGATCCAAGAAGTCTAGGTAGGTATCTTTGATAGTCACGCTTTGTAGATCGCACGCTGCCATATCAAACTTACCCCGTAGTTTGGATGATTCGATTTTTACTGATGAAGAAAAATAGTCTTCTCCGCTGTTGGCTCTGCTATCGGTCCATATTTTTACGTCAGCCGTTTCACAGCTTTCCAGATTGATTTGCTTGTAGCCCGCGAGCGAAAACCACTTCATTCTGCATCTTACGAAAGTCGCATCGCCTCTGCTTCCTATCCCGCCCCAGTGATTTGGGTCTGGATCTGATCCCAAAAAATCACAATCTTCAAGGAGCACATTCGAACTTCCACTGTAATCGAGAACAATGCTTCGTCCCCCTGTTCTGCATCGGATATAGCGAAGGTTGTTGGCTTTTCCCCAGCTTACGACTCCTGCGAAGCGGCAATCCTCAAATGTAGTATTTCTAAGCGATTTCAGTTTTATCTGATAAATTCCAAAAAAATCACAATTAATGAAGTGCAGGTTGCTCCAACTAAGATCGATAAAATTAATCCCGCTAATTTCAGCATCCCGAATTACCAGAACATCGTCGCCTAGTTCTCGCTTCCGCCAATCTGGATTATCAAGATAATTAAATGACTTTTCAATATTTCTGATATTGGTTTTTTTACTCATGGCATATCCCTTGTGATTCGTTACCCACAGGAGCAGCGCATTTTTTCTGATAAAAGATCGGCGCTTCATTGGGTGATATTTTATTTTTCGTCAGTATGTATTATTTCAGATGCGCTGACATAACCGCCATTCTTGTGGTATTTTTCCAAAAATTTCCAATCCGGCACTTCCCCGCGCTCCCCGTGCCATCGCTGAAATGACCAGGTCCGTAGACCCCAATCAGAATTTCCAGCCCAGATATCGAGCGGGAAGACCCAAGGATCCGTGCAATCCATGTCCGTACTCCAGTCCTCATTGCGTACCTTGGGCGCTCTGAGTTGCACTTCAAAGAATGCCTGTTCCACGCCCTGTCCATGATTGCTGCGGGTGGCGGGATTGGAATAGGCCTCAACTGCGCGACTCAGCTTTTCCATGTCCGCCTTGCTGAGTTTCATGGCGCATCCCTTATCGCTACTGTCGAAACTGGGCGTCACGAGGTGCCAGATCTTCAGTGCTTTGCCGCCCCGTCCTTCCCCGCCCTCGAAGACCCAGATCCTCACGCTGGCAATGCAGTCCAGCCTAGCCACCGTAGGACTGAGCTTGATGGGCACGCGCCCGCCGCTGGTGTCAGTGGCACTCCAATAATCCCCAGTTGTGGCATCTGAAATTTCCCCACCCATCGACAACGCGAAGGAGCGAGAGATGGAAAAGGAAAAGCAAGATCAAGATCAAGATCAAGATCAAGATCAAGATCAAGACAAGGCGGCGCAGGCCGCTACCGTGCCCGTTGGAGAACGAAGCATGGAGGTGGC